>NZ_LWGF01000234.1:0-1006 GCF_001635355.1 Oleiphilus sp. HI0125 | reverse complement strand
TATGTCTTCAAGAAGTTTACGTCGACACCTACAAGCTCAAGGCTTTAGCTTTCAAACAATCGTTGATCAAGAAAGACACGACATTGCCAAAAAGCTTCTCAGTTCAAACAAACAAACTATTCAAGAAATAGCGATTCTTCTTGGCTATAACGACGCGAGTTCATTTAGTCGTGCGTTTAAACGCTGGGAAAGCGCCTCACCAAAAGAATACCAACTTCAGCAACATCAAAAATCTTGACCTCTAGAGCCATGCATCTGTCCTTTTCTGTCATAGCACTTATTGCCATCTCGTTGAATAATCGCATCCTAGGAACAACTGGGCAGTAAATCGGCAAACATTGCCGAAGCAGGATGCACAATAAAAACAATATAGACGAACTAAAGGCCTGATTATGGAAACTAAAACCAAGAAACCTGGGTTTCTCGCACGACTCTTTTTCGGTTCAGCACTTGCTTTTGGCGCAAGCCAAGCAGCGGCTGACAACTGCTACATCATGGTTCACGGCCATGGAACAGACGGCTCATTCAAAAGCGGCACAAACCAACCTGCTTTAGATTATTGGAGCAACTACAACTTTAGCGAGTATGCTGGAAACAGCGCGATCACCGAGCTTATTGCTGGTTCAACAGATAACTACGCAATTGTCGGCTACAACTCTACAGACGAAGCGGGCTATCAATGGTGGCGCGATGAAGCGGCAGGTGAAATTGCACGTCAAATCATTGCAATTCGCCAAGGTAATGGCGATGGCTACATTCACCCTGAAGCGAACACACAATGTGCTGCCAATGACACTTTCTGGGTAGTTAGCCACAGCCAAGGCGCAACGGAAATGATGTACATTGCGGGCAACGCACTAGCGGGCTCTCCAAACTACAACACGGCCTACACACCTTCAGGTGGTGTGTCTGTAAACTTCGACGCTGCGATGTCAGGTCTGGCAGGCATCTTCACACTTGGTGGAGCAATCGGAGGAACCGAAGGTGCTGACCGCGTATGCAATGG
>NZ_LWGF01000233.1:0-1434 GCF_001635355.1 Oleiphilus sp. HI0125 | reverse complement strand
TTATTCATGCTTTCATTTTGATCAAAAGAGAGAGTTCAATGACCTACCCAAGAGACCTCGTTGGTTATGGCCAACATACGCCTAAAGATGTGTGGCCAAAAGGCCAGCGTGTTGCAGTGCAGTTCGTTATTAATTACGAGGAGGGTGGTGAGAACTGTATTCTACATGGTGATCCTGCATCAGAAGCATTCTTGTCTGAAATTATAGGAACTCCTGCAATGGAGGGCGTTCGCCACATGAGCATGGAATCTATCTATGAGTATGGAAGTCGAGCAGGGTTTTGGCGTCTTCACCGAATGTTCACGGAACGCAACATGCCAGTCACAGTTTATGGTGTGACAACAGCATTGGAGAAACATCCAGAAGCTGTGCAAGCCATGAAAGATGCTAACTGGGAAATCGCGGCACACGGATATAAGTGGATTAATTATCAGTACATTGATAAAGATGAAGAACGTCGTCAAATTCAAGAAGCGATCAAAAAGCATGAAGAAATTACCGGTGAACGGCCGCTAGGTTGGTACACCGGACGAACTAGCCCGAATACACGTGATTTAGTGTATGAAGCAGGTGGTTTTATGTACGACGCTGATTCGTATGCTGACGATCTTCCGTATTGGGTGTATGACTACGAAAACCCATATCTAATCGTCCCATACACGCTTGATACGAACGACATGCGCTTTGCAACGAACCAAGGTTTCAACACTGGAGAGCAATTCTTCACCTACCTAAAAGATGCCTTTGATGTGCTTTACGCGGAAGGTGAAACAGCGCCAAAAATGTTAAGTATTGGCTTGCACTGTCGTTTGGTTGGTCGTCCAGGTCGTGCCGCGGCTCTGGCGCGTTTCTTAGATTATGTTCAGTCGCATGAAGATGTTTGGGTGACGCGTCGCATAGATATAGCCAAGCACTGGCATGAGAATCACCCTCCAGTTAAGTAAGTCAGAGCTTCTGCGCTTACTTATACTGCGTTAAAAATTGGGGTCAGAGTAAAAGTACTCCGACCCCAATTTTATTCTTCCAAACTTTAGCTACACTTTTGTTCAATTTTAGAACTTCTATTGGGGTGACCTATATCTACTGAGCAAGAGCAAATGAAACTCCTTATTGATCTTCACTCGCACAATGAGCGTCAAGGCCCCGGCGGTAAAGCACAGACTGAGTTAGCGATTTATTTGGCCGGCTTAGATTTTCAGGTCAAGTATCGCATCGCAGATATTGGCTGTGGGACAGGCGCAGCGAGTCTCGTACTGGCTGATACCTTAGATTGCGATATTACTTCGGTAGATTTTCTGCAGGCCTTTTTAGGTGTGTTGAATGATCGAGCTTCTGAGGCGGAATTCGCTTCAAGGATTTCGACGCTCTGTGCTTCGATGGATGATCTACCTTTTGAAGTAAATAGTTATGATGTTTTATGGTCTGAAGGCGCAA
>NZ_LWGF01000232.1:0-818 GCF_001635355.1 Oleiphilus sp. HI0125 | reverse complement strand
CGTCTCAAGTTTTCGTGGTGTGAATTTAGCGCGTGATGTCATCATGTTTGGCGAGGTAGGGCTTTCTGGAGAAGTACGCCCTGTCGCAAGTGGCCAAGAGCGTATCCATGAGGCGGCGAAACATGGCTTTAAATTAGCTTATGTTCCGTGGGGTAATCGCCCCAGAGAGGATGTGCCTGGAATGAAGGTCGTGCCTGTCAAAACGCTTGATGAGTTTCTTAAAAACGTCTTTTAGTTTGCTCGTTAGTGCGTTTCGCTTAACGCGCTCAGTTCGCGGTGCAGAAGATCCTCGTCTGCTAAGTTGAGCTCTACGAGTCTTTTTAAATGCGTCATGCTGTCGATATCGATATGGTCGCAGGCAAAACCTAAGGCGTTGTCGTGCTCATTTGAAAACGAAAGTATCATGTTAATGCACTGCTCGTTTCCAGCGAGTTTGATGCTAGCTTCAAAGGTATTGTCTTTGTTCATCGAAAAACCCTCTGGCTTTCGAATCAATACGCCCTTCAGTGAAATGTCTTGCACACCGCTCGTCCATTCCAAACCTTCTTGACTCAAGGTGCATTCGGCATTGAATAAAATTCGGCTGAATTGACGACGTTCTTGCTGTTCTTGTAATTGTGACATGCCTTTTCCTAGTATGAGTGCGAGGACTAATGCGCACTTACTTTAGATTTAAGTTTAAATCCTAGCAAGTGCGCAGCACTTATTATGCGAGTTTCTTATAGTTGAGGCGTGTCGGCGTTTTCGCAAGCTCACCTTTTCTATCTTTGAAGTCTGCTTCGTATTCTGTGTAATTGCCTTCAAACCAGACAACCTCA
>NZ_LWGF01000231.1:0-939 GCF_001635355.1 Oleiphilus sp. HI0125 | reverse complement strand
AAATTGTGCTTTGAAGCCTTTTTCAGCTGATTGACGCAAAATTAGACCAAGCTCTGGATGGTAGCCGCCGTAGTAGACGAAGTCGACATTTGCTTTTTGAAGTTTTGCAATAAGTGAAGAGAAGTCTTTGTCGCCAGAAGTAATACCTTCAAACATAACGACATTAACGCCTTTTTCTTCTAGCGTTGTTTTTACTGAAGTAGCAATGCCTTCGCCATATTGTTGCTTGTCGTGAATGATCGCAACGTTGCCAGGCTTGATTTTGTCAGCAATGTAGTTGCCTGCTACTGGTCCCTGGTGGCTATCTAGGCCAATCGTACGGAAAACCATTTGGTAACCACGTGTAGTGATGTCAGGGCTTGTAGACGCCGCTGTTACCATCAAAATACCTTCGTCTTCATAAACGTCTGAAGCCGGTTGAGTAGAGCTTGAGCATAAGTGACCAACTACGAAGCTGATACCGTCATTAACTACTTTGTTAGCAACCGCAACAGCTTGCTTTGGATCACATGCGTCGTCGTATACGATTCCTTCTAGTTGAGCGCCATTTACGCCGCCAGCTTCATTGATCTTTTGGATCGCCATTTTTGAGCCGATCATTTGCATATCGCCGTATTGAGCAACGGGTCCTGTTACTGGTCCTGCTAAAGCAATTTTGATTGTTTCAGCACTTGCGACACTTGCTGCACCTGCAAGCAATGCTGCAGCGCCTAATTTTAGGAATTTCTTATGTGAACTCATTTATTGTTCCTTGAAATGTGCGAAAAATTCGCTTCAGTCTTAATTGTTTCATAAGGGGACTTTAGATACGACGAAAGCCGCGCCCTAACACGTAAATACTACAAAGAATAGAAAGGATAGGGAAGTTTAAGCATCTTCGCTCTACATTAATTTTGTAAAGCGCTATTCGTGATGCGTTAAAACTGCCCAAATATTGTA
>NZ_LWGF01000230.1:0-1033 GCF_001635355.1 Oleiphilus sp. HI0125 | reverse complement strand
ATAAAATAGGCCGCGTATTATCCAGATAATCTGACCGCTTGGCAATTAATTAACCGAGCCAATAAAAGTATTATTTTTAGCCAAACGCCCAGAGCTTGCTAAACTTATTATTTATAAAGAAAAATCACATCTGGAACCCATTGTGACAAGCCAAAGCGCACTAGTCGTAGACGACTCGTCAACCTCAAGAACCTTACTCACAAAAATACTCAAAAAGAAAGGCGTTCATTGCGAACAAGCCTGCTCGGGTGAAGATGCACTATCCCAATTATCGTGGTTTCATCCAGACTATATTTTTCTCGATCATATGATGCCAGGCCTTGATGGCTTTCAAACACTAGAGCGCATCAAAAATGACGATAAAACCAAGCATATCCCTGTCATCATGTATACATCCCAGCATGCGCACAATTACTACGAAGAGGCTCATAAGCTTGGAGCTGCGGGCGTCATATCAAAACAAATCGATAGAGATAAGCTCTATTTAATGCTTGATCGGATATGCACTCCTAAGAATGACGACGTCCCTCTCGTATTTAACGAAGTGCATAGTAAGGTAAACGAAACTATTGAAAACGAGTCAAGTAACGCGAAACTCTACGCAAGAATCTCAACGCTAGAAGCAAGTTACGAAGAGCTACTCAAAGAAAATCGTCAAATGAAGACAGAAATATCGCGCTGGGCTTCAATACAAGCAGAAGAAACGAACAAACGATCCAAAATAGCGCTACCACAACCTTTGTTTATAGGTTTTCTTGCCCTAGCGCTATTTGCATCTACATTTGCTTGGCTGACTACTCAAAAAATTGATCAAAATTACAAAGGAACGCAGCAACAAATCCATCAAGTTAATGAACTCATTGACGAGATCATTGTTCTTTTAGAACAAAGCAATAGATCTAGGTAAAGAAACACGTGAATGAACACCAATTAAGAAAACTTTGCCAAAACAGCAAGTTTTTGATTGTAGATGACTTCGAAAATTTCCGTACCTCTCTCCGCCTCATGCTGACAAGCTTTGGTGCAGCATTTG
>NZ_LWGF01000229.1:0-880 GCF_001635355.1 Oleiphilus sp. HI0125 | reverse complement strand
AAAAAGAGGATCAAGGAATGGAACTGCTCGCTGCAACGCTCGAGGCAAGCAAGTTGCGTTTCCGACCGATCCTAATGACCTCTATTGCATTCATTATGGGTGTTGTGCCATTAGTTTTCTCAACAGGCGCTGGTGCAGAAATGCGCGAAGCAATGGGTGTGGCTGTATTTGCGGGCATGATCGGTGTGACGATCTTTGGCTTATTGCTGACACCACTGTTTTACGTGTTAGTGCGTAAGTGGTTTGGAAAGGCTTCTTAATAAATATTGGGGTCAGAGTACTTTTACTCTGACCCCATGAATTAATAAGCTTGTAGCTTGTTTAGAACTCCGCTCCCATAATCTTGTCGACGATTCTGTGGTAACTCTCTGGCAACCATCTGCCAGCCCAATCATAAAAATACGCATCTTTACCGATCAAGATTTTCATTTTCTTGCGTTTAACGCCTTTTAGAATGGTGCTAGCCGCTTGGTCTGGTGTCGTAAACGTTAAGCGATCAAATAGTGACTTTACGTCCTTATGTTCTTGTCCAGCGTTGGTGCCTCTATAGAATCGAGCGCTGTTCACAATGTTCGTTTTGATGCCACCTGGGTGCACTGTAATTGGAGTGACCGGTGTGTTCTTGAGTTCTAAGCGTAAGGCTTCGGTGTATCCTTTAACGGCAAATTTACTGGCGTTATAGGCGCCTTGTGTAGGAATGCCAACAAGACCGAAGACGCTAGAAATATTCACAATAGCGCCGTCGCTAGAGCGTTTTAATAACGGTAGAAAAGACTTTGTGCCGTAGACTACGCCCCAAAAGTTAATGTCCATCAGCCATTCGAAATCTTCGTAGCTTGTGTCTTCAACCGTTTGCATTAAGGCAACACCGGCGTTGTTG
>NZ_LWGF01000228.1:0-609 GCF_001635355.1 Oleiphilus sp. HI0125 | reverse complement strand
TTCTGCCCTACTCCAAGGCAATGTTGATGAGGCGATTAGTGCTTATGAGCAAGCGTTGAACCTTAAACCTCAGTTCACCGAAGCGGCAGAAAACAAAGCGATCGCTGAGCAGATTAAGCAACAGCAAGAACAACAGAACCAAGACGGACAGCAGAATCAAGACGGGCAACAAAATCAAGACGGGCAACAAAATCAAGACGGGCAACAAAATCAAGACGGGCAACAAAACGCTGAGAAGAATGGCGATGATTCGGGAACTCTTCAGAACACTGATGATATTAAAGATCAGAACGAGGAACAATCTAATGCCGCCTCGCAACAGACTAGTAATGATGAGACGAACGAAAAACTTAGTGCACAACAATCACAAGCGCTCGATGAGCTTGATCAACAGCAAGCTGGCAGTGATGATAGTGGTGAGTTTGCTGCCTACAGTGATCAGTTGAGTGATGAAGAACGTCGCTCATATGAGCAATGGATGCGCAGAATACCTGACGACCCTTCTGGTTTGTTAAGGCGTAAATTTGAACAACAGTCTCGCGACAGAAATAACCAAAACAATCCTGAGGAGCCATTATGGTAAAGGCGCTCTTTCACTCCTTTATGAAC
>NZ_LWGF01000227.1:0-692 GCF_001635355.1 Oleiphilus sp. HI0125 | reverse complement strand
TTCGTAGTCTTTGATTGGGCCAAAAATTTTCGCACAGAATAGACCATCACGCTCAGGCTTGAACGTACGGTAGTTGATGGTTTCCGGCTTCTTAACTTCACCATATGACCACGAACGAATCATTTCAGGTGACGACAAACCAATACGAATCGAATCAAATTCTTGAGAGTCGTTTTGGTTTTTCAACAAATTTAATAAATCTTTCATCGCTTGCTCCGGTAGGAGTTATTGTTTGCGGGCTTCATATTTGAATCAGCCCGCGACGCTAATCATTGGGTTATCGACTGACTACTCAGATTCCAACTCGATATCTATACCCAATGAGCGAATTTCTTTGACCAATACGTTGAAGGACTCTGGCATGCCAGGCTCCATACGATGATCGCCATCAACAATGTTTTTGTACATCTTAGTACGACCGTTCACGTCATCCGACTTAACGGTAAGCATTTCCTGCAAGGTATATGCAGCACCATATGCTTCAAGTGCCCATACTTCCATCTCACCGAATCGCTGACCACCAAACTGAGCCTTACCGCCCAATGGCTGCTGCGTAACAAGACTGTATGAACCAGTTGAACGCGCGTGCATCTTGTCGTCAACCAGGTGGTTCAATTTCAGCATGTACATATAACCGACCGTTACAGGGCGATCAAATGCGTCACCAGTACGTCCGTCATACAAAACTGTTT
>NZ_LWGF01000226.1:0-1355 GCF_001635355.1 Oleiphilus sp. HI0125 | reverse complement strand
AGGCTTTTGGGGAAATAATAGTCGCTCTGATCTCATTAAAGCGATCAATAGCTTCGGCGCGGTTGGTTTTTATTACTGGCAGATGATTCTGCTAGCGAAAGGCAAGGAGCCAAATCCTAAGACTACAACGGTGCGTTATTTCCTTCGTCATATGAAGAATGACTTCAAACTAAACATGCGAAGAAAATTTGGTTAACGAGAAGCCTTATAATCGAAAACATATGAGCGCTGAACTTAAGCAGCGCTCATAAAAATTTGGAGGTTGTTATTCCAATAAGAAATGGGCACGCGCTAAGGCAATAGGCTTTTCTCTTCTTTGCTGCCATGCATGCACTTCCACATTCGCAACACGCCCTCCCTGACAAGTCACTTCGCAGTGGACGAAAGTATCTCTATCTAGACCGGCACGTAGATAATCGATCGAAAAATCGATAATCCTAGGAATCACGCCCCCAGGTTGCGTGGCTAGCAAATGCAGCATGCTCGCCATTTCCATAAAGCCACCTAATACACCACCATGAATCGCTGGCAAAATAGGGTTTCCTATATTACTTGGCTGACGATTTAACTTGTAAAATCCTGCGGCTGGTTCTCCATCTAATTCCACCCCAATATAAGACGCATAAGGGATAGCAGAAATCAGTGGTTCGAAATCTTTCGTTGCGAGTGCTGATGCACGAAGGTCCTTTAAGCTAACCTGCGATCGTGTGTTCTCATTGAAAGTAAATTCGGGTATTTGAGTGCCTTTGGTCATATGTTCCAAAGATGGAATACCTTTGGCACCCATGCGCATAAACGTGGCCACACAATGCGCGACAGTGCGATCAACTTGGTAAGCTTCACAACGCATGAATACGATATTTTTAGTGACGCGATAACAACTAGCGCGCGCATATACGGGTTGATCAGGTCGTGCTGAACGCATGTAATCAACACGTAAGTCTAAAGTTGGACAGAGCTCAAACTCTGGCAATGCACATAAAACCCCTGCGCCGGCAGCTGTATCCATTAGGGTAGTAATCGCCCCCCCATGAATAACACCAGTATCAGGGTTACCAATAATTTTCTCTGTATAAGGAAGTTCTAAGATTAATTCATTCTCGCGTGCCGAAGCTACGGTAATTCCGAGCGCCTGGCATTGAGCCAAAACAGAAATAAACCCTTCGACCTGACCTAACAAAATACTTTCGTCACGCATTCTTTATACAACCATTGTTTGAGAAAGGCAGGATTATAGTGAACTTCGTCACAAATAATAAGGCTTAAGCATCATACCCAAGCAGAGAAAGCAGCAATTCACTGGATTGCTCGGGCTGTTCAAACATAAAACAATGCCCGCCAATGGTTTTGCTTGC
>NZ_LWGF01000225.1:0-1034 GCF_001635355.1 Oleiphilus sp. HI0125 | reverse complement strand
CTGTGTTGTCGTGCGGATAATCGCCCGTACCACCAATGTTGAATAATCCAGTATTGTGAAAGGGACGATTCACGAAGCTCATACTTCGATCCATCGTGGAGTCGCTGAGATGATAGCCGCCGTGGCAGTGGAAACACTCAAGCTCTTCGCTAAAGAACAATTGTCTGCCTCGATGTGCAGCAGCGCTTAGAGCAGTGGCATCGCCTTGTTCGAAGCGATCAAACGCTGAGTTGAAAGACACCATACCTCGAACAAAGCTCACTATCGCATCGCGAATGGTATTAAATGCGATAGGATCACCGAGCTCGGGATAGGCATCGTTAAACAAACTTTGGTAACGCGCCTCGTTTCGGATTCTATCAAGTACTTCTTCTTTGTTGCTGTCATCAATGCCATGCTCAATCGGATTCTCACCGAATAATGGCACAAGGGCCTGTTCTTCTAGGGTAATTAAGGCTAAGTTGGCCCAAGTTTGTGTTGCGTTATAAGCTACGTTCATTAAGCCCTGAGAGTTACGCGCTAAGAGTTCTCCAGTAGAACCTGTTGGCAATGCAATGCCATCACTAAAACCATGTTCTTGGATATGGCAGGACGCGCATGCTTGAGTGCCATTGCCTGAGAGGCGCGTATCGTAAAAAAGATGGCGGCCTAACTGGAACTTTTCTTCGCTCATTTGATTCGCGATGGGCTCGACAGGTAGGGGATATCTCTCTGGCAGATTCCATTCAAAACTTGTTTGGCTTGCATTGTGTGAGGTGTCGACAAAGTCACTTGAGCTACTGCTACATCCAGCCAGAGAAAGCATGAATATTGCGAAAAAGAGGCGCTTATTAAGCGCCTCTCTACAGACTAATAGCCGAAACATATTAACGAACACTAAAGACGGTTTGTGTGACGCTGCTATGCTCTGAGCCGATCGCGACATCTAGACCGAGTGCTTCAAATATTGATGCGCATTCTGGATCGGTCGCGCCTGACATGCACCCTGGCGCTCCATCTAGATCTTGAGTCAGATCTGAATTGCTCACTAGGTT
>NZ_LWGF01000224.1:0-1495 GCF_001635355.1 Oleiphilus sp. HI0125 | reverse complement strand
GCTTGGCAAAAGTAAAAGGCAGTACACGTCTGCTGCTTTCTGTGTCGGATCCTGACTTGGTCGAAGACACCTACCAGCATGTCGATCATATATTCTATCGCCCCTCAGACAATAAAAGCTTTATCACCAAATTGATTCAGCAGATCGATCAAGAAGAGAGTAAAACCGCTGTGACAGACGAGCGCATACTCGTTGTTGAGGATGATCAAATTCAGCAAATCATTTTGGTTCAGCTATTAGAAGAATTCGGCATTAGTTGCGATACGGCAAATTCAGGGGAAGAAGCGCTGAAATGTTTAAAAGAAGCAAAACCAGCGATCATTTTTATGGACTGCATTATGCCCGGTATGGGCGGCATTGAAGCAACACGAAAGATACGTGCAAACCCCGATCAATATGGTGAACTGACCGTCATTGGTGCTACAGCACTCACGAGCAACAAAGATAAAAAAGAATGTATGGATGCTGGTATGGACTACATTATTGGCAAGCCATATAAAAACGAAGAAATCTTCAAGGTAATCAAAAACTACATGGCGGTACAAAAAATAAGTTAGCGCGTCCCCACAAGGTCTGTCGCGCAGGGAGATAATCAACACGAATGTTGAAGTTCGTTATAACTAAACTGATTTTACTTAGCCAGCTGGGCTATGTTCAGCAAAGCTATGCGGATAGTCTCGCCTCTGTGGTCGAACAAGCGGTCAACAATAATCTTGAAATCGCGAGTGCGCAAGCAGGCCTTGAAGCGAGCGAATACGATAAGTCGATCAGCCTTACTGAGTTTTTCCCAAGCCTTAGTGCTAGTGCCAATACAACCTGGAATGAATCCAACACAGAACAAGATCCGGGACCGGATATCGAAAACGAGTATAACGAGCATGGTTATCAGATCACACTTAACCAACGGTTATTCGATCTTGGCCGCCTATTTCGCTACAGCCAAGCACGTCAAGAATACACAATTGAACAGCTCAAGTTTGAACAAACACGTCAGGAGATTATTTCTAGCGCCTTCAATAACTACCTTGAAATCCTTCAGCTTTACACCCGCAGACTCGCAACAGAACATGAGTTAGATTCATCTAACACACTCTTACAACAGGTCAGTAAAAATGTCGAAGCAGGAAACACCCCCCGCTCGTCGCTATACGAGGCACAAGCAAAAGTGGGCAGCGTGAGCACTTTGTTAGTAGATCTACAGAAACGTATCGATATTGCAATCGCAAAACTACAAAAAGATGCCGGTTATCGTGCAAGCCCAACCTATGATATTGATCCGTCTATTTTAATTAGCGAAATTGATCAAGCCACCCTTTCGATTTACCTGAATCAATTGCGAGACTCCAATTTCGATATTTTGATTGCGTATCAAACACTTCAAAAAAGTAAGAGTAGCTTGAGTGAGACAAGATCAAAATTTTCTCCAACGATCAGTGCGGGTATAAACTACTCATACACTGATACGAATAACGCATCCTCTACTGTTCTGCCTGCC
>NZ_LWGF01000223.1:0-7444 GCF_001635355.1 Oleiphilus sp. HI0125 | reverse complement strand
GGCCATTTTTTATTGACGTGTCACTCATTGAATTAGATAAAAATAAAACGAACGCGCTATAACTATGAGCAAGCTCATTTAATCAATGGTAAGCGCATGCACCCAAGAGGCTCATGCCACTGCGGCAGCGTCAGCTTCCACGTCGAAGCTTCTAGTCTTTGTCCTTTTAATAGCTGTTATTGCTCTATGCTGTCTAAAAACTGCAGGAGGTTGCGGCTATGCCATTAAGTAAGGACCGAGAAATAAATTCAAAACTGGAAAACTAAAGATTGCAGAATTTAATATTGACGATATCAAACGTCCTTTAAAGTGGAATTACTATGGCTTAATCGATAAAGATTGCTATCAACTAAATACAAGTTTGAGCTCTGAGTCGACAACCGTCACTTCTTGCCTGAGTGGCCACTTGATGAGCACCAGAAACGGTGATGTATGGTCCAATATTCTTCCAGAAGCGCCCACTAGAGAGGAGATTGATACTTTTCTTCTAGAGCAGCGAATCCCGAAAAGATTGATCACTGAGTTTAATCTAAACCCACCCTTAATTATTCCTGTCGTTGCACCTTAATGTTGCCAGCCCAAGCCATGTTGAATACATGTTCGTTTGGGCCATGCTTCGCTAGATATTCCAGTTTCTCTTTCGCTTGTTCAGCGGTTGGAAATTCACCATCTTCAATCCACCAAAGTGCCAGGTGCGGGCCTTTGGTTTTTTGGAACCATTCTTTTTTACGCTTAAGAATGTCTAAGTGCTCGCCTTGATACACGTAGTTCTTCAAAGCATCGAGTGATTCCCAAACCGAGATATTAACAATCACTTTTGGGTCATCAAATAAACGTACCGCGGTTGCATCACCCTCTTCGGTTTGAAAGCGCCAAACAAAGCCTTCACTTCTTTCCGCAAGCATGTTGATATGATCAATCGCTTCTTTGAAATCGACCATTGAAGGATGATCTACTTCTTCGAATCCATATGCGATATTTATTTGTGCAAGTTGCGCCATATCCCCTTCCTTGAATGCATCACTGCGCTAAGATTGTCTTTTCATAATCTACAGGCAAGAAGTTAACTTACAATGATCGCCATTATATTTGAAGTTGTCCCAACCGAAGGTAAGAAACAAGAGTATTTAGACATTGCAGCATCACTTAGACCAATGCTTTAAACTATTGAGGGTTTTATTTCAATTGAACGTTTTGGCAGTCTGGTAGATGAGAACAAGATACTGTCACTCTCTTTCTGGCGAGATGAAGCGGCGATTCAGGAATGGCGAAACCTAGAGGCCCACCGTTTTGCGCAAGCCAAAGGCCGTGGAGGCGTGTTTAAAGAATATCGTTTACGCGTGGCCGAGGTATCTCGTGACTACTCAATGGTTGAGCGAGATAATGCACCATCAGACAGCCGTGCACATCATGAGAACTAGACTTAGGCTTTCACCAGAGAAGCAGTAAAAAGTACCTGCTTCGATTTAAGCAGCCTCGGACATCTCCAAAGTTGGAAGCGGTAAATCCCAAATCGCAGCGAGAATCGACACAAGTTTTTGCTCAATCTCACAGACCTTGCCATCCACTTCAGCTGCCGCTAATAGACCTTTTATCAATCGAGGCGTCAGCAGAGGGTAAGCTTTCTTCAGCTCACTACAGGCTGTAGTGAATTCTTTCGTTGAAATATTCAATGCTAACTTGGTACCAGCCAAGTCAATACCGCTCGCTTTACCAGCGGCCTCAATAGCCGCCAATTGATCACGAGTTGTTCTCGTCCCCATTTGAACGAATTTGGTCACGGCAATGCGGTAAAAGCCGCCGATACTCTCAATATTTTTGTACTTAGGCTTAACCGGCTTAGCTAAGCCAAAAAAGCGATCACATGGATTACGAAACAACTCAAAACCCAACCACTCTGATAACGAACGTTTTTTATCTGCGCTAATGACCTGAAGGTAAGATGATCTAAATGCGGAGTACTCTTCCTTTGATAAAGTTTTAAGCGATGGAATTGCCGCACGGAGCAAATCTAATTTTTGCGATAAAGATAAGGGCGCGATCCGTTCACTCCAATCGTTGGTCGCAACAGACTCATGCCCAATAAACGCGTAATACACACCTTTGGCGTCATAGGAAGTGTGCACACGCTCCAATAAACTCTTAAGGTTAAACGCCGGTTCAGCAGCAGCTTGCTCCTGAAATTCAAAACTTATATCGCTGCTTCCAGATGATTCAGATTGCACAGCTTTCGATAAATCTTCCGCATGAAGTGAGCCTCCAGAAAACCCCATGACTGGATCACCAAACTCACTCCGAAGCTCAGCTTCAGCCGTCGACTCAACATACTGGCCATTCCAATTTGGCAGCAAACGCTCAATACGTTCATCAACTGGCGGGTGCGTAGCAAACAGACGACTATTAAATGCAGCTGAGAAGAAGAAATGCCCTAGTTCATGCGCTCGTGGATTATCAATTTTAGAATGTTTACCGTAGCCGCCAATAATCTGAAGCGCTTCACCAATGCCGGTCGGGTTGCGCGTGAACTGTACCGCCGAAGCATCCGCTAAATATTCGCGCTGTCGACTAAGCGCCGCTTTAATCACTTCACCAAAAAACTGCCCAACCGTACCGAGAAGCCACAAGGCTAGCCCTGCTATAAAAATAACAAACTGACCGCCGTTATTTTTTCTGGAGGAGTTAGAGAATCCATAAGATCTACGATAGCTTCGGTGTGACCCTGCCTCCATTAATATTCGACCAGTTTCATTGATCATGGTAAGGCCATGAAGCGTCGCAACAACACGTACATTCAAGCGCATATCACCATTAAGAATATGGCTGAACTCATGTGCAACAACCCCTTGCAGTTGATCACGATTCAGCTGCATCAAGGCACCTTGGCTAACCGCAACAACCGCATCATCACTACTAACTCCAGCCGCAAAGGCGTTAATACCTTGCTCGTTCGTTAGTACATAAACAGGAGGAACTGCCATGCTGGCAGCTAGCGCCATTTCCTCAACGACGTTAATTAAGCGACGCTCGTGTGGCTCTTTGGTATCAGGGTTTACGCGCTTTCCACCCAAAAGTTCAGCGACAACATGGCCACCCTTACTTAAGTCGGACCACTTTGACCACGTAGCCACCGCAATCACACTGACAATAATCGCGCTAACAATGGCGATCTTGTCCCAACCAAAATTATCAATGATCGCGAGCAAGGCTTGATACCAAGGCAAGCTAGAAACGTTAATTCGCTGGGTGCCCGCTAAGTTACCAATATCGCTAAACCAAACAAATACGACAAACAAAGCATTGGTTAGAACGACCAAGACAAATACAGCCAAACAAAAAAGCAGAATCAAACGCTGACTCTGCTTTCGGGCTTCTTCCTGTGCCAGGTAGAAATTCACGTTTTATCCTTAAAACAGTTTTTAGAAACTAACTTTAGGGGCCTGCTGAATTGCTGCTGAGTCTTCAAACTCTAACAACGCTGCATCTTTGCTGTGACCAAAGGTTGGTGCGAAAAAGTTGTTCGGGAAACTTTGACGAAACACATTGTAGTGTGTGACGGAATCATTAAACGCTTGGCGCGCAAATGAGATTCGGTTTTCAGTAGAAGTGAGCTCTTCGGTAAGTTGTGCAACATTCTCATTGGCTTTTAACTCTGGATACGCTTCCACCGCAACATTAAGCACACCGAGAGCAGATTGAAGCATGCCTTCGCCCGATGCTAATTTGCCTAACGCTGAGGCACTCGCGGGATTTTGAGACGCAGCCTTCAAACCGGCAAGTGCGGTGTTTCGAGCACTAATCACAGCCTCAAGCGTTTCTTTCTCATGGCTTAAATACGCCTTAGTTGCTTCAACCAAGTTAGGGATCAAATCGTAGCGTCGCTTTAATTGCACCTCAATTTGCGAAAAGGCATTTTCATATTGATTTTTGAACGCGACTAAATTGTTGTAGATGCGAACGATATAAAAAACAACAAAGATCAGAACGATCCATGAAATGATGGTTGAAACTTCCATAAGACACTCTCCTTAAAGTAATTACTTAAGACTAGATGACTTATGGAAGTCTGTGTAGCGTGACACGCAACTAAGATAGAGATTAGCGTCACATGCTAAACACTGATGAATTATTGTACTTCTTGATACGCCCAAGCTAACCAAGGCATTAAGGCCTCAACGTCACTCGCCTCTACCGTCGCGCCACACCAAATACGCAAACCATCTGGCGCGTCACGATAAGCACCGATATCAAAAGCAACATTTTCGTCAGCCAGAAGTTTAATCATGGCTTTAACTTGCTCTGGCGTCGCATTCAATTTTAAACACACACTAGTGTTCGATAAGGTATTTGGATCTTGCGCTAAGAAGTCGATCCAGTCATTTGCCGCGACAAACTTTTCAATGGCAGTCAGGTTTGCTTGAGAACGATCAATCGCACCCTGCAATCCACCAAGACTATCCACCCAAGCAAGTGCATCGAGATAATCGGCCACACATAACATTGATGGCGTGTTGATTGTTTCGCCACGGAAAATACCTTCAACCAGCTTCCCTTTTTTAGTCAAACGGAAGATCTTAGGTAAAGGCCATGCAGGCGTGTATGACTCTAGGCGCTCAACCGCTTTAGGACTGAGAATTAACATGCCATGCGCACCTTCACCGCCGAGTACTTTTTGCCAGCTGTAAGTCACTACATCTAGCTTTTCCCATGGCATGTCCATAGCAAATACCGCTGACGTAGCATCACAAATGGTTAAGCCTTCGCGATCATCAGCGATCCAATCGGCATTCGGCACCTTTACCCCTGCCGTGGTGCCATTCCATGTAAATACCACATCATGCTTCGGGTTAGCCCGCGACATGTCTGGTAATAAGCCGTAATCAGCGTGGTAGTGGTTCACGTCATCCAACTTCAATTGGTTGAGAATATCTGCCACCCATGTTGAACCGAACGACTCCCATGCAAATACATCCACTGTTCGAGCACCAAGCAATGACCACAGAGCCATTTCAACGGCACCTGTATCAGAAGCTGGAACGATGCCAACTCTGTAACCTTCGGGTAAACCTAGCAAACGCGCTGTTTCTGAGCAGGCACGACCTAAAGCGTCTTTGCCAATAGCCGCACGATGCGAACGACCAAGCGTAGAGATATCTAAGTTATTGACGTCGTAACCCGGGCGCTTACTGCATGGGCCTGATGAAAAATTAGGGTTAGCAGGCTTAAGGCTTGGTTTAGTAAAACCAGTCATATACTCTCCAGACAACAATAAGTGGGATGCTAAAAACAGGCCGGCAATGCTATCACCAGACGTGGGCTAAGTCACTGAATCAACAGAGCGCCATAACCATTATAACGCGCACAAACTTTGCTCAACTATTTCCTGATTGGGCTACTTACATTAAACTAGCGCGCCTCTAAAAGAGCGATCCGATTAACCTCTGATGTATAGGAATAAACATGTCAGCATATTCAGATAACGATGTCGTCATCGTTGCAGCAAAACGTACCGCAATGGGTAGCTTCGGAGGCAGCCTAAGCACAACTCCAGCTCCAGAACTTGGCGCAGCAGCGATTAAAGCGAGCATCGAGCAGGCTGGCATTGCAGCAAGCGATATTGATGAAGTGATCATGGGTCACGTTCTTCCAGCAGGTGTTGGTCAAGCCCCAGCTCGACAAGCGTCACTTGGCGCAGGCATCCCAGAAAGCGTGCCAACCACAACGATCAACAAAATGTGTGGTTCGGGCATGAAAGCAGTGATGCAAGCATTTGACGCGATCAAGGCAGAATCTTGTGAGTTAATGGTTGCTGGCGGCCAAGAAAACATGTCGCTTGCACCTTACATTGTTCCTAAAGCACGCACGGGTTACCGTTTAGGTCACGGCGAGCTTCTAGATCACATGTTCTATGATGGACTTGAAGACAAGTACACCAGCAAATTGATGGGTAAGTTTGCTGATGAAAACAGCCAAGAAGATGGTTTAAGCCGTGAAGACATGGACGCGTACACCTTGCGTTCACTAGAGCGTGCTCAGACAGCGACAAACGAAGGTTGGTTCGCTGAAGAAATTGTTCCTTTCACAGTTAAGTCGCGTAAAGGTGAAGTTGTTTTTGATAAGGATGAGCTTCCTGGTCAAGCACGCCCTGAAAAAATCCCTTCACTTCGTCCAGCATTCGACAAGAATGGCGTTGTAACTGCAGCTAACTCATCAGCAATTTCTGATGGTGCGGCAGCTGTAATTCTTTGTTCTGGAAAAGTTGCAAAAGAAAAAGGTTTAACGCCACTAGCGGTAATTCGTGCGACTTCTTCTCACGCAGAAGCTCCAGCGAAATTTACGCACGCACCATGTGGCGCTATTGAAAAAGTACTGAACAAAACAGGTTGGGCTTCAGCTGATGTTGACTTGTTCGAAGTGAATGAAGCCTTCGCAATGGTTGCAATGACAGCAATGAATGCGCACAACATTCCAGCTGAGAAGATCAACATTCACGGCGGTGCAGTAGCACTTGGTCACCCTGTTGGTGCTTCAGGCGCACGTATTATTGCTACGTTGATCTACGCCCTTAAGAAAGAAGGTAAGGCAAAAGGTCTTGCTAGCTTGTGTATCGGTGGTGGTGAAGCGACTGCAGTAACACTAGAACTTATCTAATAAGTTCGGGGTCGGAGTACATATGTACTCCGACCCCAATATTCCTAACAACAACCCGGCTTCCGACTAAAACGATTCAGCTAGTTCTTCAATTTTCGCACGCGCTTTCTCAGAAGCAGCATCGCGATTCGCATTCGTTGCATCCGCAGCAATCACCTCAACATTTTTTACGCCGATAAATGCTGCAACTTGCTTCATGTACGGTACAACGAAATCGACAGGACTGCCTACCGGCGCGCCACCCGTTGAAACAACTAAGTACATCGTATCAATGTTCAACAAACCCTCTGGGCCATTTTCTGTGTAACGGAAAGTTTCACCAACACGACAAATCATATCGACCCATGCTTTTAGTGACGCTGGAATACCAAAGTTATACATTGGTGTTGCGATCACCAAGGTGTCTGCTTCTTTTAACTCTTTAACAAGTTCTTCGCTTTGGCTGATCAATGATTTCTGTTGATTTGATCGATCATCTGCGGGTGTATAAAACGCACCTACGTGCTCACCTGTAATGAACGCAATATCGTTTTTTGAAACATCACGCTCCACGACGTTGGCGATCTTTCCCGCGACCTTTTCATTTGCCAACAACTCATTGGCGAGCATACGGCTAGTTGAATTTTCACCTTGAACACTTGCTGCTACTGAAAGAATATTTTTAGCCATTTTGGCTTCCTCAAACTTTGATTTACTAAACGTTGATAAGAAGTATAAGCATTGTATTCAAACGAATAAGCAGGTACTTTTGCGCTATATAATCAAAATTTTTGAACAATAAATAATGACATGAATC
>NZ_LWGF01000222.1:0-18296 GCF_001635355.1 Oleiphilus sp. HI0125 | reverse complement strand
TATTAGTCATCACGCTAACCTTCGGAAGTCTGCCCGAGTGGAGTGGTTCAGATATTTTTATATTGAGTTACCGCTAGCTGATTATATTCTTGAGTTGAAAGATTTGTCCAACTCCGTCAGTTAAACCGCTATCGCTAAAGTGTTTTTTGGTAACTCTCGTGCCATTGCTTTAGTTCTGCCGATATCCCCGCAACGACAATATCGCAGCGCAAGGATGGAAAAATATCAAATGCATGTTGCGCGCCATCGATAGCGGCAAAGCTCACCTGCTGCCCAGACACACTTCTTAGCTTGTTTGAAAAGTAGCGCGCTTCATCAAACGAAGTGAGCGTGTCTTTATTTCCATGGATGATCAAAAAAGGCGGCGCATGTTTTGAAATATGATTGATAGGAGACATAATCCGATAAAGGTCAGGCGCCTCTTCCTTACGCTGCTTTACGATGC
Organism: Oleiphilus sp. HI0125; assembly: GCF_001635355.1. NCBI lineage: Bacteria > Pseudomonadati > Pseudomonadota > Gammaproteobacteria > Oceanospirillales > Oleiphilaceae > Oleiphilus > Oleiphilus sp. HI0125. The sequence goes on along the minus strand of NZ_LWGF01000222.1, from coordinate 17,851 downwards.
TTTTGCGCATCACAATTTCTAAACCAACGCTTTTCTGAAGCTTCTTTTCATCTAGCAAATCATAGATGCCGTAAAACGGCACACAGCCTTGAACGCGTAAATCTTTGTCCTTCAAGCTTTCATCAAAACGATGATCAATCGTCGAAAGGCTTAACAAGCTACTCAAATGTCCACCAGCAGATCCGCCAGTCACTATAATAAAATCAGGATCGCCGCCGTAATCAGCAATATTATCTTTAACCCAAGCTAAAGCATGTTCACAGTCAATAATGTGATCAGGAAACGTCGCTTTAGGGCTCAAACGATAATTGATTGCTACGCATACCCATCCCTGCTGTGCAAGGTTTTGCATTAAAGGTAAAGCTTGTTCGTTCTTGGACCCATACCCTCGCGTCCAACCGCCACCATGAATTTGTAACAGTACTGGCGCACCTTTGAGTTCTTTATTTTTTCTGCGGATGTCTAGTTTTAAACGCATGCCATCAACTTCGCGATACAAGATATTCTTATCGACGACGATACCTTTGTCTTTGATCGAATTGAAAGGTCTAATCAAGCGCTTTATATCTAATAACAAAAACGATTCATTCAGCGCAAAACTTTGAAATTGGGTGAGTGATTTAAAGCCTGAGAAATAGTGATACGCCAACATACCCCACGACAAGAACAGTAGCACTGCACTCCACATATCTAGCGTTCCAGAGAGCTCACCAAAGTACACAACCGAACCCAATATAGCAGCCTGGACAGCGATAACATGTAGCGCCAACTCTCCAACAGGCCATCCTGCAAGAAAGCTAAACACCATAAGTTTAGGGTGATGATAAATTGGTCGAAGCACATTAAGCGCTAAGATGAAGCTCAGTAAAGCAAAGAGAAAAAGAATAACGCCCAAAACATTACCCTCCTACTTGAATGACCGGCACACCAAACAAGCTTGCATGGTTCATCACCACTAACATATATGCAGCCAAACCAATCACAACGACAAGCGCATCCTTCCATATAGGTTGGGGATCATTGGCCATCGTTTGACCTCGTTTTTTCACACTAATCATGTCGATGACGGCGTATGCGAGGAACGATCCAAACAAAATTAACGAAGCAACATCACCGTTAGCTAGCAAGTGCCCTAAGGCCCACAACTTCACCGCGATCAACATTGGATTTTTCAATTTGCGCTTAATATTTGAAGAGATATACGCTGCAGGCAGAATCACAAACGCTAGCAAAACCAGAAGCATTGTAATGTGCTTAAAAAAACTAGGAGGCACCCAGACTGAAATAAATGGTGCTTGCGCCTTACCAACGACGATCAAATAGAACCCTGCAATTGATCCCACACTGAAGAGCGCTTTGTATGGCAGCTCGCCAAATCTAGAAACCAAATTACCACGAATGGTTTGCTGTACTGGTAATAAATGAAAACCAAGAAAAATGGTTAAACCAAGAACAAGAATTGCCATGACATCCCTCCTTTTTTATTTTCCATTAGCATACGCATTCGGCATGCTTATGTCAGTGACAGAGCAGATAGGTTTTTTAGTTTTCTCTCACTAATTCGTTAAGTAGAGGCAGATGGTTCAATTGTTAGATCAGCAATTTAAACCTTTGACATGAAAAGTTTCGGGCCCAATTTAGGGCCCGAAGAAAGAGAGTTGAAAGCTAGTTATTAGCGTAGTGATCAACCAAGAATATCAATCACATGAAGATCAAACACTAACGATGAGTTAGCAGGAATCGCTGGCGGCATACCTGCTTCTCCGTAGGCTAGATCTGCTGGCAGAACGATACGCCACTTCGACCCTTTTGGCATGAGCATAAGAGCTTCAGTCCATCCAGAGATAACGTCTTTCAAACCAAACTCCGCCGGTTCATTACGCGTAACCGAGCTATCAAATACCTGCCCATCGATGAATGAGCCGTGATAATGCACTCGCACCGTCTGATCAAGCTTGGCAATAGGGCCATCAGCCTGCTCTAGAATTTCATACTGAAGACCAGATTCGGTCACGGTCACACCGTCACGCTTCGCATTCTCAGCCAAGAATTTTTCGCATAATTCTTTATAGCCTTGAGTTCGCGCCGCTTCGACTTCTTTGCGTTTTTCTTTTACCGCATCGTATGCTTCGTTTAACTCCGCATCATCTAGCAAAGACTGCTCACCAGCAAAACACTGACGCAAGGCTAGTACGCACGCCTCAATATCCATGCCTTCAAACTTGTTCTTGTGGAGCTGGCGACCAAACTGCCAGCCAAAACCATAACTTACTTTTTGCTCAAATGTTTCTGGCTTCTTGTTGGAATCATTACTCATTTTCAGACCTTAAAATTCAAGTATTCTGATATTACTCGGAAGCACGAGTTATCGCGCTCCAACCATTTATTAAATTTTACCGACTACAGCCTTAATTTATCGGCCCGCAACCGTTTCTAACTCTGTAATCCCTTGTTCAACATAATCGAGTAAGCGCTGCATAGACGGCAATGTTCGACGGCACGCCGTAAATCCAAACTCCAAGCTATCGACATAACTAACCAAGGTAATATTCAGTGCAATTCGATCAAGCGGAATCGACACTGGGTACATCCCTTCTACACGGGCACCATTCCAATACAAATGCTTTTTAGGGCCAGGTACATTCGAGATCACAACATTAAACGCCTGCAAACGACTCGATAAGCCTGTGACCATATTTAACCCAGCAGGTGCTAGGGTCAACGCGGTGTAATTGATCGCTTCTTCAAGCGTCATGCTTGCGTAGCGGTCTTTTGACTCTTTAACTGCGCGACGAATACTTTCAAGTCGTTCCGTCGGGTCCGCCAAATGTGTACCGAGTGTCGCCAAAATCATAGCAATTTGATTGCCTGAATCACTATCGTCTCGACGCATTGACATAGGCACCATCGCAACCAGAGGTTTATCAGGCAAAACATTCAAACTGATTAAGTAATTACGCAATGCACTACCACACACAGCCATCACCACATCATTTAGAGTACAGCCCGTTTTTTTCGCGATATTCTTGAAGCGCTCTAAGGGGTACGATTGCGCCGCAAATCGACGAGAGCCTGTAATACACTGATTCAATATGCTCGGAGGGGCCTGAAACGCAGATGTATAATCAGGATTCGTACTGGCTTGTTTTACGGCATGCGTAACTTCTTTAACGAGAGTTGGAATCGTTGAAATCTGCTTGCCAGCTTCGCCCACTAGATCCGTCAAACTCTGAATGACATCTGAGCCTTCTACCTGAGCATGCGAACGCTGCTTTCGCGGCATCGCCCAGAGTGGCGGCTGATCACGCACGCTTGGATCTTCAGACATCAAACGCATGCCCATGCGCATTGCCGCAACACCATCGAGCATGCAGTGATGGGCTTTGTAATACAGAGCAAATCGTTTACCGCGTAAGCCTTCAATCAAATGAACTTCCCACATAGGGCGTTCACGATCCATTAGGGCACTATGTTTCACTGATACTAGGGACAGAAGTTCACGAATACGACCAGGCTTTGGCAAAGCGCTATGACGAAAGTGATGTTCGATATCAAACTGTTTATCTTCATTCCAATAATAGCGACCAAATCGTTTTACTAAACGTTGATTAAATGGCGCAATCGGCTTTTGAAATGAGTTCATGTACTCTGCAATTTCAGAGACATATTTCGGACCTGCATCCTCGGGAAAGCTTAGTAAATGTAGCCCTCCGACGTGCATCGGTTGTTGACGTTTCTCCATCCATAAGAAAAGTTGGTCAGCAAGACTTAGAGGTTTCATGTGTACATCCTTCATGAGTATTTTTATATAACGGATTTTCTGCCCCGCACCAATGAGTGCGACCATTATTATGCGACAAAGCGCTGACGTTTTATACTTTATGGGATGAATGCTAACAATAACCAAGCCGAGAAGTTTTATGTCGGGCTATAAAAAGCCAAAATCTCCATGTAGTAACGAATTAATCGTTAAGAAGAGCCGATTTATTGCTTATGCCTATGAGTCAAGCTCTCGCGAAGCAGCCATGGAAAAGCTCGAGCAGATAAAGCTCAAATATCCAGATGCTCGGCACCACTGCTGGGCCTATTTATTAGGCTCTGCTGAGCAACCCAAGTCTGTTGCCATGTCTGACGACGGCGAGCCAAGCGGCACAGCCGGAAAATCCATTTTAAATGTTCTACAACACAAAGACGTCGGCGATATTATTGTGATCGTTGTTCGTTACTTCGGCGGAATAAAACTAGGAGCGGGAGGATTAGTACGCGCGTATTCGAGCGCAGCGCAAAGCATCTACGATTTGATTGAAACAGAAGAAATGATTAAACTTGAAAGCCTCACACTACAATGTGGATTTGATGAGGAACAAAAAATACGACATATCCTGTCGCGTTATGAGGGCTCTATCGAATCTAGCGAATACGGGCAATCGGTCGAACTGACCATCGCAATCCCTGCAGAAAACAAACAAACCTTCGTGATGGAGCTTGGCAACCTTAAATCAACACATTTGCTGCAAGAGAGCCGCTAATGAATTCTGTGCGGAGCAAACTTCACTTCTTCAACTAATGAACCAAGAAAGATAATCTCACCTTCATAGCGGTCTTCCCCAGTCGAGCTAAAATCAAAGCCATAAACGCGACGCAGACTCATAGCGCCGCGATGATTTCGTGCAAGCCTGACACTTTTCAACGCGACAGTTTGGTCGAGCAGCTGCAAATCCAGACGTTTGCATTCGCGAGCAACCCGACGATATGCAAACTCTTTTAGATCGCGACTTTTAATCCAATACCAGACCCCAAACCCAATCAAGGCAGTAAGAAATACCGAACTTAAACTCATAAATGGCCCATCAATGTTTCGAGCTTAAATTCAATCATATTCCCATCAAATGACACATGGATTAAATCATCCTGAATCATGATACCTAACTCCATAGTGCGCTCAACTAGACTAGCGAATTGTTCAACGGGTTCTTTATCAAATCGGAATGCAGAAATTTTTTGATTCACAGATGCATCCTTCATAATGGATTCGATCCATTGTTCAACATCTTGGCCACCATAGCTAAACACAGAGACCTTTTTACTTCGACCCAATGCCTTCTTTAGTCGCTTAGCATCGGGCTTGCCAATTTCTATCCAGTGTTCAATTTCACTGCTGTAATTGACCTTCCAGATATCAGGTTCGTCATCTGTACTCAGGCCTTTTGTGAATTCCAAATGCTCTTCATAACTCAGCGCAAAAGCCACTAATCGTGCGCACATTCTTTCGATCGTTTCAGAAGGATGCAATGCAACATGCAAAGAAACACGCTCATAGATATGTCGGTTCATATCACTTAAATCAATTCCGAAACGATAAATCGTGGCACTTAATGCCATAGTACTACTGCTCCTGTAATGCCAGTTGTGCATTGCGCCGCTCAGAACTATTAGCGGCTAAAGATAATGCACGTAAATACATATGTTTTGCGCGTTGATGATTGTTCAACGCGAGGTAGGTATGTCCTAACTCTAAATAAACCACACTAAAATTTGGCGCTAAGCGTTGTGCTCGTTCTAACAGCGACAACGCCCCGCCCATCTGATCTTGCTCACGCGCTTGTTGCGCTTGATCAATCAATGGATAAACGGCACTAGGTATGTTGGGTTGCTTAGTCGTGTAACGCTGATCTTTTGCTGGAGAATGGGCAGACTCTTGCTTCGCAACGAGTGTGTGCGTTGGTGCAGAAGAACACGCCCAAATAAACAAACAAGCAAGAAAGACGAATGCTGCTTTTACTGTAGCCATGATCTTAACCAAGATTTTATTCCCCCCGTTCGCTTCTGACATGCTTGCCACTCAAATTTTTGCGCATCTCCCCAGATGGGAAGAGGTTGCGCATTATCACATTCAGCATGCGTTTGGTTCCAACTATCTTGATCAAACCACAGCACATCAATATCCGAAGGTTTAGGAGTTGCCAAAGGATATTGTGGAACCGATGACATAAAGCGTGTCCATAATCGCAAAGCTCCCGAACTTCCGGTTAAACCGATCGATTCATTTTGATCATTGCCAAGCCAAAACACGCCTAAGTAATCCCCTGAAAAACCGGCAAACCAGCTATCTCGAAAATCATTTGTTGTTCCAGTTTTTCCAGCTGTCAGCAATTGTGTGGGCAAAGTTCGATAAGCTGATCGTCCAGTGCCAGCACGCATGACCTCTTGCATGCCACTCTGCAACAGATAACTCGCTTCAGGCGAAATCACTTGCTCAACATTAAAGTGATATCGCGACAACAAATTACCTTGGTGATCTGTCACCTCACGAATTGCTCGCAAGGGCATATTAAAACCATTACTCGCGATCGTCTGATAAAACTTTGCGACATCGAAAGGCGTCATCGCTTGAGCACCCAGCAGCAATGACGGGTAAGGGTTAAGCGCCTCGTTCACGCCTAGTCGCCTCAAACTTTCTCGCACCCTATCCATACCAAGCTGCAAGCCAAGTCTGGCCGCCGCTAAGTTGTAAGAATTTGCCAATGCCTCAACCAGCGCGACCTCACCATGCGTCTCAGAATTAAAATTGCTTGGCGTCCACGTATCACCGTTCTCAAACTCAAGAACGAATGGTTCATCGGTAATCTTAGTCGCTAATTGAAACTGTTCTGGCTGTTCAAGTGCCGCCAAATAGATCGCTGGTTTAATCAATGAGCCGACGGCTCTATCTGCATCTAAAGCACGATTAAACCCTTGGTATCGAGGATCTCTTCCACCCATAATTGCTAGCACTTCACCCGTACCAACAGCAGTTATCACGGCTCCCGTTTCGAGTTTTCCCGTGCCTCGCTTTCGCTTATCGAGTGTTTTAATTTCTCTTGCGATCGCACTTTCTAAATTTTGTTGTAGCTGAGGATCTAAGGTCGTATAAATCCGCAAGCCGTCACTGCTCAGATCTTCTGTATCATAATCTTCTCGCAACTGACGCTTTACCAAATCGATAAACGCAGGATAACGATTACTCTTGAAGCTCGGCTTTTTGGTCACACCGAGTTCCTTTGATTGAGCCTTCAGCATCGCGTCTCTAGAAATCCAGTTTTGTTCGTGCATCAAACTCAACACTAGATTTCGACGCTTCGTTGCGCGCTTAGGATGGCGTCGAGGATCATAGAATGATGGCCCCTTCAGTAAGCCGACTAACAAAGCATGCTGTTCTAATTCAAGGTTCTCAAGATTGCGAGCGAAGTAAAATCGGCTTGCCATCGCAAAACCATGCACAGCCGTATTGCCCGACTGACCCAAGTAAATATCGTTGACGTATGTCTCTAAGATATCCTCTTTGCTGTAATGCCACTCCAACATCAATGCCATAAAGGCTTCATTGATTTTGCGGACAATACTTCGCTCACGAGTGAGGTAAAAATTCTTCACTAGTTGTTGCGTGAGGGTGCTACCGCCCTGCACAACTCGACCAGCCATCACATTTGAGTACATCGCTCGGGCTATCGCCAAAGGCGCTATACCAAAATGCGTAAAGAAGTCTCTGTCTTCCGTCGACAACAAGGCAGACACAAGCCCTGGCGGGATGTTTTCGTAGGCAATAAGCTCTCTTTCTTCACGCGTTTTTGGATAAATACCCCCGATCTTATAGGGCTCAATGGTATAAATACCTTGGCCTTTTGCATCATCAGTTGAAAGACTAGTGATGACATCACCCTCTATTCGTAATGACAAACGCAAGGCTTGTTGAGAACCGTCTATCGTCCGATGAGCGCGACGAAAAATCTGCACTTGATTGGCCGAGCGTTTATAAGTACCAGGGGCAGAGAGTTGAGCTTTTTTAGCGTAATTGAGTAAGGCTAACTCTTGCTCAAGATTGTCAATATTTAGCACTTGCCCCTCAAACAACTCTAACGGACGTGCTAATACTTGCGCGGGTAAAGCCCAACGCTTGCCCTCAAATTTATAACGCACTTGTGCATCAAGATAGATAAGCCAAGCAAATACAAACACGAATAACACCGCGAGAACTTTCCACAACCACGAGCGAGACTTTGTCGCTTGCGATTTAGATTTTGACGGTTCAGCTTTTGCTTTTTTAGTTTGCTTGGATTTAGCCATGATTTACTTTGCAGGAATTTGCTCTGCTGTTATTGTGCCTGCCAAACTGCGGAGGAAACATGAATTCAGCGCTGATTCAGTCATTATTAGAAGCAAAGCCGTACCCACACGCGTGCAGTCAATTTGAGCTTATCGAAACACATATTTCGTGGATTATTCTTACCGGCGATTATGCCTACAAGATTAAAAAGCCCGTAAATTTTGGGTTCCTAGATTTTACGGCATTAAAAGCACGTAAACAGTATTGTGAAGCAGAATTAAAATTAAACTCACGTTCCGCTCCAGAATTGTATGTTGAGGTACTCGCAATTGGAGGGAGCTCAGTCAACCCTCTTCTCGGCGTTGAAGATGAAGACGCCATTGAATACTGCATCAAGATGCATCAGTTCAAAACAGAAGAACTCTTTAATGAGTTGGATGAAACTAATCGTTTAACGTTTACACATATTGATGAGCTAGCAGATAGAGTTGCGGAATTTCATCGTGAAGCATTATCAGCGCCCGCTAACACGCCTTATGGATTACCAGAGCATTTGATTCTGCCAGCAGAACAAAACTTTGAACAAATACGAGAGCGCCTGTCAGAGACAGAGCATTTAGAACAGCTCGCACACCTCGAAAAATGGACGATGAGTGCATTTGCAATCCACTCAGATATCATGCAACAACGCAAAGAACAGGGTTTTGTAAGAGAATGCCATGGTGATCTTCACCTCAAGAACATCACGCTATTTCACGACAAGGTCACCCTCTTTGACTGTATCGAATTTAATGACAGCTTTCGTTGGGTCGACGTTATGAGCGATACTGCCTTCCTTGTCATGGACCTAGAGGAGCGGGGCCTACACCACTATGCCAATCGTTTTTTAAATCATTATTTAGAAGAAACTGGAGACTACGCAGGCCTAAAACTCTTACCATTTTATAAAGCCTATCGCGCGATAGTCCGTGCGAAGATTTCTTTATTTGAGATGGAAGACTTTAAAAACAATCCGCAAAAACTAGACGAACTATGGCGTAAATATCAGTCATATATCGACTTAGCCGAAAGCTGCTCGGCACTTCCAAATCGTTTTATATTGACCATGCATGGTGTATCAGGAACGGGAAAAAGCACCGTTGCGCTGCGTCTTGTAGATAAGTTAGGCGCTATTCGCATCCGCTCCGATGTAGAACGAAAGCGACTATTTAAATTTGATCCTCATAAGCATCCTGACACTGACAAAGCAAAAGAACTGTATAGCAAAGCGGCCACAGATCTTACCTATGAGAAACTCGCTTCTCTATCGCGGCATATCTTAAATGCAGGCTTGAGCGTCATCGTTGATGCAACAAACCTACAACTGTGGCAACGCAATTTTATTCAAGACGTCGCCGATGAAAACGGCGTGCCGATGGTCATTGCTGACTGCCAAGCCAGTATGAGCTTAATAGAGAGTTGGATTCATCAACGTGAAGATGAGGATCATGACGCGTCTGATGCAAGCTTTGAGATCGTTGACGCTCAGATACATAGCCAAGATACTTTAACTGAAGAGGAACAGAAAAAGACCTTCGTTGTGCATAGTGAAATATTAGAAGAGACCAATGAACTGGTGAGTGAGATTCGTAAGAACTTACTTAATTAGTCTAGGCATAAAACAAAAAAAGCGGCCTTATGAGCCGCTTTCTTGTGGAACTTAGCTTGTATTCGCTAGTTTATAGTCTCCAAGGATGTTTGATCTAGCTGATGCATATCCGGCAGAGCTTCATTGAGCTCAGTAATCGGATTAAAACGCACAGTGCCTTGATATACAGCGCGGCACTCTCCTGGAGCAGTACCTTGGCAGTGTCCTAATGCCGCTTCTTTCGCCTTTGTGGGGCTACTAAAAGGTCCAATAAACTGCCTATTTTCTAAGTAAAAATAACCACTTTGCTCTAACTCTAGCGTCTCTTCCACCGTAATGATGTCATCGCGCGTGTCGTTGGCAGGTATCATAAGCACCTCCATTTGAATGTGTGATTATAGTTTTTTCAGCCATCTAAATCCGTGGTTTTAAAATAACTGAAAGAGAGACGTTATCACGCAACTTCACAAATTGCGAATTTATCCCCCGCTAACTTGATTTAACTCTATACAAGGTTTCGTATAACACTGGAACTAAAATCAGGGTCAGGATAGTAGAAAATAGCAGTCCTGCAATAATTGCAACGGCCATCGGCTCCCACATCAATCCACCACCAAAATATAAAGGCAACATGCCTAACACTGTGGTTGCGGTTGTTAAAAGAATAGGCCGCAAGCGTCGTTTTCCTGCCATAACAATCGCGTCATAAGGCGCTAAGCCGTTGTCATTGATCTCTAATTCAATACGTTCGAGTAATACAATCGCATTATTTATAACGATACCAGCCAGTGAAATCACACCAAGTAGCGTCATGAACCCAAAGAATGAATGAGCGACAACGAGACCAATCGCGACACCAATAAACCCTAGAGGTATCGTCATTAAAACAATCGCAGGCTTGCGAAGAGAATTAAATTGCGCGACCAACAAAATCAGAATTAAAAAGCCAGCTATCGGTAGCTTTGCAGCAATAGACTCATTTGCCTTATCCGAGCTCTCAAACTCGCCACCAAGCTCATAACTCGCACTTAATTCCCAATTCTGTGATTGCTCTTCAAGCCATGGAGTCAATTTCTCAAATGCTTCAGTAGCTGTGACACCATCAATGAGTTGCGCTCCGACAGTGACCGTTTTGATTCGATCTCGACGCAAAATTTTAGCGGGCTCCCATATTAGCTTCAGATCGGCGACTTGCTTCAGAGGCAAGGAATCACCTGTAGACTGCACATACACAGAGATCCCCTCTAACTTCGAAATATCATCTTGTTCTGACTCTTTGGTTCGAAGTAATACGGGAATAATATCTTCGCCACGTCGATACTCTGTCAGCTCTAAGCCGCTCAAACCCGTCTGCAATGAAACCGCGATATCTTCGTTGGTTATACCTGCGCGACGCGCTTTAGTCTGATCAATAATCACTTCAAACTTCTTCGTCTGAATACCCCAATCATCATTAATATTTGTAAGTTCAGACAGCTCAGACATCTTGGCTTTCAGGGCATCGACTCGTTCAAATAAAGTCTCGATATCTTTTGCGTATAGGCGATATTCAACGGGATTTTTCACCGGTGTACCGTTTTCAATTCGCTTTAAGGTTGCTTGCACATCTGGGAAATTTTCAAATAAATACGCATTTAAGCCCTTAATACTTTGATCGACAGCCGCCAAAGTATTTACATTCACGACAAACAATGTGTAGTTGGGGCTAGCAGGCTCTGGCGTATGAGGCAGAACAAAACGCGGCCCGCCAGCCCCAATGTATGAAATCCAAGAGGTGATCCCTTCAGGACGATCTTCATTCACTTGGAAGTTTTCTTTGATCGCTTCACTAATCTCGCTAGACAACTTTTCAGTCACACTGATATCGGTACCAAGTGGATACTCGAGCTCCATTTTGAAATATAAGCGGTCTGATGGCGGGAAGAAAATTTTTGGTACGTACTTCATCATATAGCCTGCTGCAAATAAGGCGACAACTACAGAGATGATAACGAGGAAACGATTTTTCAAACTGAAGCTCAACACTTTGACATAGATCGTTTGTACCAAGGAGTCTTTCTCAACCGTTTTTCCACTAGGCTTGAGGAAATATACGCACAGCATAGGAATCACAGTCATTGAAATCACCCAAGAGCAAAGCAAGGTAATCGTAACAACTTTGAACAATGAGGAGGTAAATTCGCCGACAGCTGATTCAGCCAAATAGATGGGTAAAAAGGCCGCGCCGGTAGTTAAAGAAGACGTTAAGAGCGATAAACGAAGCTCCGCCGCCGAATCGATCGCAGCTTCAATAGCTTTTTTCCCTTCCTTCATTTGAACCAAAATACTCTCTGACATCACAATGCCATTATCAACCAGCATACCAAGCGCGATAATCAATGCAGCGAGTGAAATCTGATCCAAACCAATATCTATGTTATACATCACTAACAATGCTGCTAGCATACTGGAAGGAATAAGCAGAGAAACGATCAAACCTGTTCTCATCCCGAGCGTAACAAGCATTACTCCTGCTACCACGGCAATGGCCTGCAGTAAGTTAACGACAAAGCCTTTTACCTTTTCATCTACCTCATGTGGAGAGAAATTGACCTCGTTAAAATCCACCCCTATCGGATAGATTGATTGTAGCTGAGCAATATGCTCTCGCACCTGTTTACCTAACTCGATATTATTACCACCCTCTCTCATAGAGATAGCGATACCAATTGCTGGCTCTCCGTTATAACTCACAATAGAAGATCTAGGATCAACGTATCCTGATCTTACCGACGCGATATCCCTTAAATACACAACACTTTTACTACCCGGTATAGGAAGTATTGTGTTTGCAATGTCTTCAACGGATTCAAAATTACCGGATGGTTCTAATTCAATGCGCTCTTCACCCACAGTGATAGACCCGCCAGGAATGATAATATTGCGGCTTTTAATCATTGCGCTAAGTTGGCTAGGAGAAATACTTAACTCACTCAACTTTGAATTATCATATTCGACGTATATCTGTTCTTCTTGCACGCCGTACAGATCAATCTTGGCTGCGTCAGGGAGACTCAACAAATCGTCACGTACATCATCAGCAACGTCCTTCATTTCTCTGTAGGTATATCCCTCGGCAGTCAACGCTAAAACGATTCCGTATACATCACCGAATTCATCATTAACTATTGGACCGATAATTCCACTCGGTAAATCTGGTGCTACGCTATCAATTTTACGACGCAGGTCATCCCATATTGGCCGCATATCGGTATAGCTCTCTTTGATATTAGCGACAACAATAGAAACGCCGGTTTTAGAAGTGCTCGTAACGAAATCGAGTTCTGGAATTTCCTGGATAACTTGTTCAATCTGATTACTTACAAGATCTTCCATTCGATCGGGGCTAGCACCTGGAAGATACGTAATCACTTGAGCAGCCCGAATAACAAAGCCAGGGTCATACGCACGTGGGAGATTATTGAACGCTTGGAGACCCGCCAGTAAAACAATGATAAATAAAACCAAGGTAGTACGATTATTCGCAATGGCAGCTGCAGTAATGTTCATTTATTTAATCCTTTTTTAAACGAACGGACATTCCATCAGTTACCTTGCTGACACCGGCAGCCACGATAGCTTGACCCTCATTCAGACCATTTAAGACCTCAAAGCCATTTTCACCTAGGTCTCCGAGACTGACATTTTGTTTCTTAATTATTCCAGTTCCGTCTGCTTGCTCATCTATCAGCCAAACATATGCTTGCTCATCTGACCCTGAGATTGTACTACTAGGAATAAAAATTGTTTGGCCTGTCGCAACAGGATTACTCGCCTTAACTGTCGTAGTCATTCCAGGTAGGATGTTGTAACCCGGTACATTTTCCATTCTTAGTTTCACTGAATATGTCTGTGTCACCTCGTCAGGAACAGTCGAAACTTCTTTAACCTTTAGGGGGAATTTTCTATCTGGGATAGCATCAAATTGGGCGTTGATGGCTATTGTCGAGATATCGCGCTTTGCATTGACCATAACCGATGCAGGAATATCAACACTCACCTCTAAACTGCTAAGATCTTGCAGTAGAAAGATAGTTTGCGATGCGCCGACTTCTTGGAAGTTTTCAATGTAACGCTTTGCCACTTGACCTGTAAAAGGGGCTTTTAACTGTGAATAAATGAGCTTCTGTTTTATAGAATCTAAATGAGCTTTAGCTCCCACTTCAGCAGATGTTAACTTATCGAAATCGGCTTTGGATATATGCCCTTTTTGAATTAATAATTTCGCTCTATCGAGATCAGCTTTAGCCTTTGAATAACTAGCCTGAGCTTCTTGAAGCTCTATATTAAAGTCCGAGTCATCCAAGTTAGCAAGTAACTGGCCCTCCGTAACTAGATCGCCTTCTTTTACGTTTAAGCTGGTTAATTTTCCGCTGACTCTAAAACTCAGCTCGGCTTTTTGGTTTGCATCAACAACACCTGGAAAGCTTCGCATCGCGCCCTCGTCAGAACCTCCCACAATAAACGTTTTTACGGGACGCAACTGAGGTTCAGTGACGGTCGCTTCTTCTGATGAGCATGCCGTAAACCAGATCACCAATGAAATGATTAAAATGCGCTTTAACATATAATTTCCTTACTAGTTGCATTCCTAATAACATGCCGTTTAGTGTAAAGAAGACAAATGGGCTAGCAAAGCGACACACGCTTTTTTAACTTCGTCCTCATATTCGGCTTCGACTTCATAACGCTCTTGATCTAGGGCGTTCATTTCACGCCTAGATAAACGCTTCCTCGCTTCAAATCTCGGCATATGCTCTAAGCGATCGTATACATCGTTAAATACTTTAAAGTCATGACGCTCATGCAGTGTTGAATCAAAATGATCTATTAAGAGCTTAACCCGCATACAGGCCTCAGAGATTTCTACTTGCTTATCAAGTACCGATTTACAAAGCACATAAACGCTGTCTAACAAAAATTTACGTCGTTCAGCTTCTTTTAGTCTTAACTCTCGTCTAGCGTTATTTTCTTGCTTCAATGCTCGAAGCTGTTTTGTAATCGCCCAGCTCAATAAGACAATACAAACTAAGCCTACAACACTATAGGTCCAAAGTTCATACTCAGAAACGTTGCTCATATCGCCGCTCTATCAATAATGTAGTCGCAATCGACCATAGTTGGGAGGGTACCAAATAGGTAGGCGCTTGGTGCATTTTGAAGACGAGACATACAGAATGCTTCTGCTACGACTTCATTCCCGTAAAGTAGTAAACACGCACCCTGTAATGCTAACGCTAGCTGCTCAACGATCGTCCGAGAACGAAACTCAATATGCTCTTTGTCCTCTAGTTGTAATTTCAAATGCCTTAGGTGATCGTCAAAATATATACTTTTACCAGTTGCTTTATCGAGTTCTTCGAAGATTGCATCCAGGGTTTCCGGTGAACGCGAGATAGCTCGTAACATGTCTAAGCATTGTACGTTCCCACTTCCCTCCCAGATGGCATTAATCGGTGATTCACGAAATAAACGCGGCATTATCGTGTCTTCCATAACACCCATACCACCGATACATTCCATTGCTTCATACGCATGCGCTGGCGTACGTTTACATATCCAATATTTTCCTACCGCCGTTCCGAGACGTGCCAACATCGACTCTTTTTCATTGTCATCTGAATTCTCGAGTGCCTTCGCCATTCTCATTGTCATTAACATAGCGGCCTCACTCTCGATTGCGAGATCAGCCAATACATTCTTCATCAAGGGCTGGTCTCGTAAGTTATTTCCAAACGCTTCCCTTTCTTTACAATGCGAAATAGCTTGCACGACGGCTTGGCGCATCCCCGCGCTTGATCCGATCATGCAGTCAAATCGTGTCATCGCGACCATTTCTATTATGGTTGCCACACCCTTTCCTTCCTTGCCGATCAACCATCCTTGCGCGCCACGTAGCTCTGTCTCACTCGATGCATTCGAAACGTTTCCCATCTTGTTCTTTAACTTTTGGATCTGAATCGGATTCTTCGTACCATCCTCTCTCCATCGCGGCACCAGGAAACACGACACGCCTTGGTCGGTTTGAGCCAGCACTAAGAAAGCATCACACATTGGCGCGGACACGAAATACTTATGACCAACAAGCTCATACAACGCTCCTCCTCCAGACTTAGAAACGGGGTATGCGCGTGTCGTATTTTTCCGAACATCAGACCCTCCTTGCTTTTCGGTCATCGCCATTCCAATCGTAACGCTATCTTTTTGAGAATGGGGGATATTTCTTGGGTCATAACTTCGACTTAGAATTTTAGGGGCCCACTTTTCGTAAAGATCTGGTTGGCGGCGTAAAGAAGGAATTGATGCAGAAGTCATCGTAATAGGACACCCATGCCCTGCCTCGACCTGTGTCATCATATAGCTCATTGCAGCGCGTTCGATGTGATGCCCACTATTCGAACCCTCCCAGTGACTCGAATGAATACCGTGAGCTAAAGATATGTTCATTAACTCATGATAAGCAGCGTGGTACTTAATTTCGTCGACCCGCTCACCACGTCGGTTATGGGTATGTAATTCCGGCTTGTAGTGGTTAGCATCAAAACCAAGATCTATAAGCCTTTCACTACCAGTTAGCAAACCAAACTCTGTAAGAGCTTTGGCATCGATACCCGGGCCAAAAACCTTAATGGCCTCTAAAAGCGCCTTGTCAGAGCAAAACGAATTATAGTCTACGAGCTTTTTTGGGACATTTTCGACACGATGTGTTTCGGCCCAATAGTTAGTTTTAGATTCATAATTCGACATACTTTCAACCTTATCGTAATACTTGATTCACTTAATCCAACTTACTGCCACACTAACCCCAACGAAAATAAAAACGATTCCGCCAAAGCAATCTATATAGCGGATTCGTCTCAATAAGCGATTTCTGAAGTTACTTAATGATGCTATAAAAGTTACTAAGATATACCATAGAGCATCTACAAACGCGGCAGTGGAAACCATGACAAGCGAATCAATCGGACTGTTATTTGCGTCAACGAATTGAGAGAACAAGGCGACAAAAAACACTGCTAGTTTTGGATTTAAAAATGCAATGAAAAAACCGTCTCGAACTGCTTGTCTGCCTTTCGGGCTTTCTACACCATTAATACTTAACTCGACCCCACTTAGCCCAGAAGCGAAACTACGTAACCCCATATAGATTAGATACAACGCCCCCAACAGTATCAGTGTATTGTGCAGAAAAGGGAACGTTTTGCTGATGCTCGCAATTCCCAAAATTGTTGCACACGCCCAAAGAGCAACCCCGCTAGCATGGGCTACCGAAACTTTAACACCTAAACAAAATCCGCCAGCTATCGCGTTTTGAAGGACACAAATTAAAGAAGGGCCTGGCGACATGGCTCCGAGAGCACAGGTTGCCAATAGTAAAAGCCATTGTTCAAAGGGCATTAGTTCTAACCGTGTGAAAGGACTTCAAGGGCACTGTTGACCAAAATATACAAGTATATTCATAACGACTGCTAAGCTAAAGTGGTGACTTTGCCATTAACACGATGTGCGATTGTCTCTTTGGTATTGTTACTAGGGGAAGGATATTCAGATATACCTTACGTTTGTTGAGAGACGCTCGACTTCAGGTTAGCTTTTAATAGATATACGGTAAACAAACCTAATTGCATGAGTATTTGACGATGTGATCCGACGCACTTTTACTCGAGGAACAAACCCCCACGCAATAAAAAACCCCAGCAGTATGTACTGCTGGGGTTTCATATTAGAAGCCTGACGATGACCTACTCTCACATGGGACCTCCCACACTACCATCGGCGATGAACCGTTTCACTTCTGAGTTCGGGATGGGATCAGGTGGTTCCAGTTCTCTATGGTCGTCAGGCAAAACTCTGGTTGAAGTAACTTACTGACGTTACACCAACACTTAATTCTGCTGTTGTCTTTAACATTGGAAGCGATAGTAGTCGCTTATGATTCATATCTTCATTATTCGTCGATTGTTCGATTGGTTGCCTATACACCCAGCCTTCTTTCGAAGACGCTTTGGCGTTATATAGTCAAGCCTCACGGGCAATTAGTACAGGTTAGCTCAACGCCTCACAACGCTTACACACCCTGCCTATCAACCTCATAGTCTTTA
>NZ_LWGF01000221.1:0-797 GCF_001635355.1 Oleiphilus sp. HI0125 | reverse complement strand
CCTTAGTTTTGAAGAAGTGAAGAACAAGCTGCGCGACGAAGTCTCTAAGCGCATGATCGGTATGAAAGCTTCAATCTCGATGGGGGAGCTTAAGTCGATTAGGGTATTTGTGCTTGGTGAGGCGTATGTGCCAGGCAGCTATGTGGTGAGTTCACTATCGACCATTACTAATGCGCTTGTTTTGAGTGGAGGCATTAGTGAAAGTGGCTCGCTACGTAATATTCAACTCAAACGAAAAGGCGAGTTAGTACAAACGCTAGACTTGTATGAGCTGCTTTTGAAGGGTGATACCTCTAATGATGCGGCATTGCGTTCTGGGGATGTGGTGTTTATTCCTCCCGTTGGCAATACTGCAGGCGTAGATGGTGAAGTGCGCCGACCCGCAATTTATGAATTCAAAGAAGGTGAGACATTAAGTGATTTGCTTGGCTTTGCTGGCGGCTTAAAACCTTCTGCTTATCCTAAGAAGAGTACTCTAGAACGTATCAATGATGTCGATCAGCGAACTGTATTGAATGTATCGGCCAAAGCAGAAGATTTAAACGCGAATCCAGCGCAAGCGGGCGACATATTGCGTATTCCTTCAGTGCTTGAAAAAGTGGAAGATACGATTGCCCTGCGCGGCCATGTATATCGCCCTGGTGTACAAAGCTTCAAAGACGGAATGCGTCTAACTGACGTGATTAGTTCAGTCGATCAGCTGAAACCTGGCTCTGATTTGCGTTATGGCTTGGTTAAGAGGTATTTGCCGCCACAGCAAACTTTGAAGGTCTTGTCGTTCCGTATTGATCGCGCAC
>NZ_LWGF01000220.1:0-1032 GCF_001635355.1 Oleiphilus sp. HI0125 | reverse complement strand
CGAGCGACTACAACGCGAGATCACCCTGACTGATGCAGGCAAAGCATTACTGCCACACGCCTTAAACATCTTGCACAACTTCGACAACGCAAAACAGGCAGTACGAGATACAAGTGGTGAAGTAAAAGGCGACTTAAGAATTGTGGCAAGTCACCATATTGGATTGCATCGATTACCTTTGATATTGCGCGAGTTCTCCAAACGGCACCCTTTAGTTGATTTGCACCTGAATTTTCTCGACTCCGAAAGTGCTTATGCCCTGCTTCAAGAAAACAACGCCGATATCGCTTTTATAACGATTCCAGAACAACGTCGGGAACATTTCATAACGCATTTGGTTTGGGATGACCCGATGGCCTTTGTATGCGGACATCAACATCCATTAGCAAAACTAAAGCGCGTCGGCCCAAAGGAGTTATCACAACATGATGCGATTCTTCCCTCAGAATCCACGCTCACCTATCGCATCGTCGCCAAGGTGTTTGAAGAAAACCAACTTGAACTAAAAGCAAAGATACCAACCAACTACTTAGAAACCATGAAAATGATGGCCAGCGTTGGTATGGGCTGGTCGGTATTGCCACAAACAATGATCGACGAAGACCTTCACGCACTCCCCGTTCGCAACCCTGTCATTGAGCGCAAGCTCGGCGCCGTCAGTTATGAGAAGAAACATCTAGGCAGCGCCGCCAGCGCATTTATGGAGATAGCATTAGGGATTTGGGAAGAGGCTTGAGGGATGTCAGAATTTAGACATTAGCGGATGTTGAACTGCTGATGTCCGGTCGATCCTTGATGCGTACTTCTACAAAGAAGCGGACATTTCGCGGCGCGAAAACTTTTCGATTTATATACAGAAGCGGACGTCAGACAGGCAAGTTTTTAACTGGGATTTATTTCGAGTTTATATAGTAAGCAGACATGAACGCCTACAATAACGGGCCGCAGTGTAGGCGCGAAGCACCGAAACGTAGGTCCGAGCTAGCTTGCTGGCGGGCGTCGATTGTATTGTTAAATGCCGTAGTCACGTTC
>NZ_LWGF01000219.1:0-656 GCF_001635355.1 Oleiphilus sp. HI0125 | reverse complement strand
ACGAGAAGAGCCATATTGGCGCGATCGATAAAAATGACACGGCCTGAAGCAGCATGACACCAACAACTCCGTGCCGAATGCCGTTTAATTCAAGAACCTCAGTTTGGGATACTTGCACTTCGGCCATTAAGCACACTCCGCCAAAGCCCTCAAACAGCGTCGCNAATGCAGCTCGCCCTGCTCTTCGCCAACACTTACATTTGGCAAGGATAACGAAAACGGAAGACGACTTTCATGTAACTCAAAAACATCGAAACACAAATAACTCAGCGCCAACTCCTTACCAAAGCGCATATATGAGTCATACTCAAGATGGACAGGATCCGCGCTAAGAAGCTCTGGCGAGCGAACTATTAGCTCATCACGCTTAGCAAAATGCTTCCAGAGAATTCTTCGAACATTATCGCCCTTATCATAAGCCTTAACATTATCGAGCTCTTGCCCCGAGATCTGCCCCGATCCTGAAACCGCATTGCGCTCTAGGCTTGTATTTTCGGGTGACGGTAAGGGTCTAGGATAAACGTACACAGCTTCGTCAAACCACATCCATGTCCATGCTCGAACTAAACCGAAAGGAAAGTATGTTTGAAGACGAATACCTGATAACGAGTGCACGCCTCGTTCAAATGACTGAGTCTGAACCTTTACATCGAAAC
>NZ_LWGF01000218.1:0-1088 GCF_001635355.1 Oleiphilus sp. HI0125 | reverse complement strand
ATAGGGAGTCGTAGCGCTCAGATTGTAAGCGAGATCACGCAGATGCCCGGCGCAAGGTGGTTCCCCCAAGCTAGGCTTAATTTCGCTGAAAATATGCTGCGTTATGCCAAAACGAGCCCTCTCCTTACAGCAATAACAGTCTTTAATGAGCTTGGTAAACAATGCTCTTATACATACAAAGAACTTCAAGATGCAGTTGCTGCCCTCGCCTCCACATTCAAAGACAATGGCATACAGAAAGGTGATCGCATTGCTGCGATTACAACCAATAGTGAGCACGCAATTATTGGGATGCTAGCATGTGCCTCTCTAGGCGCAGTTTGGTCATCCTGCTCGCCTGATTTCGGTGAAAGCGGAATACTAGACCGCTTTAGTCAGATTGAACCCAAACTGTTGATTACATGCACTGGGTATATATATGCTGGAAAAGTACTTTCTCTTGCCGACAAGATTAGTACTGTCGTTGACAGCCTACCCTCACTTCAAGCAGTCATTAGTTTTAACCCTATTGATCGCGACACATCCCATATCCTGACACTCACTACTGCTAAGCACTTAGATTGGATTAATGCGATTAAGAGTAACGACAAGATCGAACTTCATTTTGAAGAAGTCGATTTTAACGACCCGCTTTATATCCTTTATTCATCAGGCACAACTGGAAAGCCTAAATGCATTGTTCATGGAGTGGGCGGAACCTTACTTCAACACATCAAGGAGCTTTCCTTACACAGTGACGTTGTTGAAGGGACAAAACTATTTTATTTCACTACCTGCGGCTGGATGATGTGGAATTGGTACATCAGCGGTTTGGCCCTAGGAGCAAGTTTAGTGGTCTATGATGGGTCGCCTTTTCACCCTGAAAAAGACAGCTTGTTTTCGCTGGCAAAAGCAGAAGACATCGAAGTATTCGGAGCAAGCGCAAAATACTTTGCTGCGGCTGAAAAATTTGGCCTAAAACCAAACAAAGATCACCCGTTTACAAGCCTAAAGGCCATACTATCGACCGGCTCGCCTTTGGTCCCAGAGAGCTTTGATTACCTGTATGCGCATGTTGCTCCTCATGCACGTGTATCAAGCATATCTGG
>NZ_LWGF01000217.1:0-730 GCF_001635355.1 Oleiphilus sp. HI0125 | reverse complement strand
CGCAGAAGAATAAAAGCGCTTGGATCTTTCAAGCGCTAGCAACAAAGGAACAAAACAAGCAAAGGCGAGTAACCAAAGCCCAAACCCGACATTCGCAAAAGCATATAGAGCACCTGAAGCGCAGGCGCTTAAAAACAGAAAAATAGAGCCTTTCATAAGAATACTCTTTTATTATATTTTGCCGAGTGCGCGATTCGCCTCCTCAGCTTGCGCTTCTAGTTTAGCTCTATATGCGTCTTTATCCGCCATCCATTCCTGCTTCTGATCGATGAATATTTGACGCTGCTCAAGTGCACGCGAGATTTTGTTCGGCATTTCCTGAAGTTTGTTCAAGTGCATCGTTCGCGCTAAAGCTTGCCCTGCATAATCATCTTCTGGGAGCACATTCCCATAGCGCTCTAAGATCTCGGTCAAAACAATTACATAGTCTTCTGATAGTTTTTCCTGATAGGCGTAGTAGTCTCGAATTTCCTGTTCGCTGGCGTGACGTGCCATCATTTTCGTTTCAATCGCTTTTAACTCAGCGCGCTTCGCTTCTCGGGCCTCAACGATTGAAGGGTCGTCAGTTTGAGCAGCCATGGTCCAATATAAATTATCTGTTGTGGCTTCGCGTACGACATCAAGATCGACCTTTGACCATGCTTCCATTTTGGCATCATAAGCCAACTCAGGATCATAATCTTGCGGCGGCATTTCAACATCACCGGCAATCACTGTATCTGTCGTTAAA
>NZ_LWGF01000216.1:0-1353 GCF_001635355.1 Oleiphilus sp. HI0125 | reverse complement strand
ACGGATGCATCGGCAGTCGTTGACGAAAACGTGTATCTGCATGACATCAACGACCAGCGCATGTGGTACGACGTAACCCCCATAAATCAAAAGGCGTGGTCAGGAGCAAATTCCACATGTGGCGGCACGACAGTTAATAACCTCGGTGATTGGCATTTGCCGCGAATTAATGAGCTCCGCGACTTCATCTACATCCTCAATAACCTTCCAAGCGTTGACTTAAAAGCAGGCATTCAAGACGAATATTGGACCAATGTAGAAAACAATACTTATGTTGTTCGAAACCCTGTGTCTCCGTGTTCGCAAAATGGCTTATGCAATTTGGGAGCAAGCTTTAGTCGACCCTTCATGTGCATCAGAGACAGCTTAAATGATCGGTTTATTCTTTCGCATGTTGAGCTTTGAGTGATCCCCGTATGGTGAATGGTTCGAGTCTAGCACCAAAAAGTAAGCGTTCATTTCTCGAATGCCTCATAGAGATTAGTCGTTTGTTGGGTCGAGCGCAAAGCGCTGCATCGTTGCTTTCTGGTGTTCCGATAAGTGAAGAACGCCTCTCGTCATCATTACTACCACGCGCTGCACAGAACGCAGGCTTAGAGATAGATCTTACAGAGCGCGATATTTCGGCGCTCGATCCTGCGACACTGCCATGTATTGTTGTGTTGGGCGAGCAGCCTGACGAGCATGGGGCGGTACTCTTAGCCATACAAAACGGCATTGCTTCAGTGTTTGTGCCTGACAAGGGTAAGCTAGAAATCAGTCTTGATGAGTTGAGCGCTGCCTATTCGGGCCAGTGTTTTCTTGTGAAAACGATATACGAGATAGATCGTGCTGAGACAGATTATCAACACAAGCGTCAGCATTGGTTTTGGCGCAGCTTGTGGGTGTCGAAATCGATTTATCGCGATGTGCTGATAGCAACAGTCATGATCAATCTCTTCGCGCTAATGAGCCCCTTATTCGTTATGAATGTTTATGATCGCGTTGTACCGAATAATGCGATAGATACACTTTGGACGCTCGTAATTGCGGCGTTTATTGTTTTCAGTTTTGATTTTATTTTTAAGTTATTGCGCAGTTACTTTTTAGACATCGCGGGTAAAAAAGCGGATGTCATTTTGTCGTCCACGATTTTCGAGCAAGTACTAAAAATCAAAGAAAGCCATAAGCCGAGATCAACAGGATCGTTCGCTAAGAACTTAGCAGACTTTGAATCAGTGCGAGAGTTCGTCACCTCGGCGTCGATCAGTAGCTTAATTGATTTACCTTTTCTTCTCGTTTTCCTTTTAACGATTGCAGTCATTGCAGGGCCTTTGTTCTTATCTCCACTGATTATCATGCTTGTCATCTTGC
>NZ_LWGF01000215.1:0-725 GCF_001635355.1 Oleiphilus sp. HI0125 | reverse complement strand
CGGCTTGGGTGTTCTAAAACTCTACGGTTACTACCTCAAAATCACAGGCGAGAATACCTTGAGAACGATCGAACAACACGCGGGTATCAGTGAAACAGAGCCGGGGACCTTTGATATTTTCGATCAATTACAGCGTGCAGAGTGGGATACATTGATGTTCTTCTATGGCGTTGTGTTATGCGTTGGTGGCCTAAGTGCGTTTGGCTACCTCAACTTGGCGTNTATTTTTATGTACGAGCAAATGGGCGCGAGCTGGGCCAATATTTTGGTCGGTGTGCTGTCGGCGATTGTTGATAATATTCCTGTCATGTTTGCCGTGTTAACTATGCTTCCTGATATGTCAGTGAATCAATGGTTATTGGTGACATTAACTGCTGGTGTAGGTGGTTCGATGCTCTCGATTGGTTCTGCGGCGGGTGTTGCCTTGATGGGGCAAGCACGCGGCTATTACACGTTCTTCAGCCATTTGAAATGGACGTGGGCAATCGCTTTAGGTTATGTCGCTTCTATTGCTGTGCATTTTTGGATTACGGATATGCCTTTTTGAGCAAGATCAACGTGTTCAAAAATAATTGATTGAAAAAGGCGCCTTACTTTTACAGGGCGCCTTTTTTGGTTTTTAATGAAAGAATATGTTCAGTTAAACATGCGTAGGAAGGTAGTGCTTTGAGCGAAACGTTTGAGGATATGCCGCTATATCCTAAGGAACTTAGCTGGCTAGCGTT
>NZ_LWGF01000214.1:0-1097 GCF_001635355.1 Oleiphilus sp. HI0125 | reverse complement strand
CCAATCACCGAGGCGTTTTGGGCGTCCGTGGTATGGATATACTCGAGTGTTTGCTCTGCACTCTTTCGACCAGATAGCAGGGTGATGAGGAGGTGAGGCAGCCCTTTTTTCGCAAGGTAATCATTTTGCCAATGCCTCAGTTGGTGTGGCTTGAGCACAAAGTCGGAGGCAAACCCGTGGCGCTCAAAGAGAGTCAGTCGTGATTTGGTGCGTTTAACTAATTCTCTAGCAAATAATTCGCTGAGTGTCCTAATTGGCACCAAAAGAAAAGGATTTTTTACTTTGCCGCCCATTTGCTTTTGTGTATACATAAACAACGCGCGTTCAACATCGACAGACTTCGTTTGGTGATGATTATATCCGTTGAGTTGAGATTGATTCGTCTCGACGATGTGATTTTGAAACTCGGCCACTGTGAGTGTTTGTTGGCCTACGGTGTATTTGTTGTATTGACATTGGATGGATAAACTGCATCCCACCAACTCATAGGCGTAAGGGCAATGAGCCTTAAACACAAGTGTGTCGAACGGCTCCAACTGCGCGATGGGTTTGATGAACTTTGGGTTAGTGATTGATACATCGATAGCCCCTTTTGTGTCAGGTGAGACTCGGACGCATTTGTCACTGCCGTCAAAAAAGCCCAGCAGCAAGCCCAGATGTAAAAGGTGGGTGGGCTTGCTCATGGAGGGCTTAAGCAGGGCGATGTTCTCATCGCTCGGCTTAAAGTCACCGAGTACGTCTTTCAGAGGGCGATTTGGCTGTCGATAGAACCGAGCCAGCGCTCTGGCAGGCTCTGTTACTAAGAGGGTGTAGTGTAAGGCTCGGTCTACACTTTCAACCATTTCGGCATTGATATGATTTTGATTGTCCTTATACCCCTTTGAGCCCCGCCAGTTCAGATAATGCACCGTTTTTTCTTTTCCATCGACAACTTGCATATGACGCTGTATGCGTTGTGTTTCCAGAAGCACTTGCTCTGCCCCGATGCGATTGGGTGACGCCATGCCCAGTGCTGCCATGGTGCAGCTAAAGCTGTCTCGCTGCTCTTTCGTGGCAGCGATAAGGGGTTGCCAGGCATCAACGTTGTTTTTGTATTC
>NZ_LWGF01000213.1:0-729 GCF_001635355.1 Oleiphilus sp. HI0125 | reverse complement strand
AGGTCAAATCATGAAATTTAAAAATCTATTCAATGTAAGAAGCAATTCGCGCTCAAATAGGGCTGCAAGTCCTCACCTATATTTGCCCACGTATCCTCTGAGTCATTCGCATAAAAGATTGGTCGAGAGGAGTTTGCTCTCCAGCTTGCGTGATGCAACGCAGACGTTTGATAACGAGGTTGATCGAGTTATGGCAGTTTTGTCGACAACCGTTAATAGAGATGTTCAGAGGAATCGAATTAATGACGTGATGGCTACAGGGGCAGGCACTTTCTTGGAGATGGGTGGTCTTGAGTGTGTGCATTGGTATCTGGAGTGTGATGGTGAGAGTGTCTATTTGTGTCGCTCTTCTTTTCGGGTGGTTAGTCCTCTTGAATCTTGGTTAACTGAACGTGTGTTGGTGCTAGGTTCTTCAGTGTTAGTTGATTACTTGCTACTCGTTAATAGGGGAGAGGGCAATATAAACAAACATTGGTGTTTGGCTTGCGAGATTTTGCGTCAGGTTTTACAGCTTAGTGAGTGTGCAGATTTCTCCAAGCGATCTTCGCGCGGTCAGGGTTTAAAAATTTATTATGAAGGCTTGTGCTTTGTAGTTCATAAGTCGGATCAAGTTTATATGGTTTATTCTGTCTCAGGGTCGGTGGCATTGTTGCAGGCAGTCTAGGGTCTTCAAGGTCTCTTGTATGGGTTACGTGCTTGTCTTTTTACTCATAACAGTTTGTATATTGG
>NZ_LWGF01000212.1:0-1275 GCF_001635355.1 Oleiphilus sp. HI0125 | reverse complement strand
GTAACCGGAAAAATTTTATACAACGTTGACCCAGAAACCTTAAATTTATTAGACGCTTACGAGTGCGTTGATCAAGGTATCTATGCTCGTAAATCTGTCACCGCTATCTGCAAGAATAGCAACAGCATCATTGACGTAGAATGCTATGAAGCTGGCTCTTCAGAGATCACATTCGGCAGGACCTGGAATCAAGCACAATTCGAATCGGCATATTATGAGCATTTTAAAACGCACATCATTCCAGAGTTTTTGAGCGAGTACTTTTCATCATGAGCGAACAAAGAATTCTCTTACTCTCAGTATTTGCATCAACATTCTTTGCCGTTTTTGGATTGGTATTAGGCATCGTCAGCGGCTCTGGCATGATCCTATTTGATGCCGTTTATTCAGCGATGAATATCGGCTTAACCGTTCTGTCTATGCACATCATCAAAGTGGTTGAAGCAGGACAATCACCAAGATTCCCTTATGGCAAATCACTATTTGAAACGCTGTTCATTCTTTTAAATAATCATCAAAGCTTTCTTGCAGATAATTACTAAATGGAGTTGACCGTAAGTCAACTTCGTTGGCATTGGCAAGGTTTAGTACCACCACTGATGAACAGCAAAATAGTACTGTAGAGGGTAAAAAACATTTCATTTTTAAGCCTCATTGATTGAACAATGGAATCATAGTAACTTTCTAAATATGAACAAAGAGTGAACAAATACGTTCGTTGCTGATCAGCGCTTAGAGCGCTCGTGCACATTTCATTCACATTCGGTTTAGTAGGTTTTAATTTAGTGATCAGATTGGTAATGGAAGCTAAGCTGAGATCAAGGCTCCCTTAGTCGGGGTAGGTAAAAGTTCGGGGATTGGACAGTTCTAATTTTAATCAATAACTTATAACAGGTCAGGAGCTATCGATGCAGAATAAAATTTTAGGCAGTATCGTTTTTGTTGCCGCTAGCGTTTTAGGAGCTTTAACTTATGCTGTAGAAGAGTCAACTCACATTAGTGAAGAACAAGCAATCGAAAATGCACTTGGTGCGCTAGATATAGAAGTTATAGGCATTCGGTTTGACGAGCCTGACACTCAGTGGGACGTATTCATCCGAACGAAAGATCAAGCTTATGAAATTGAGGTAAATGC
The DNA here is from genome assembly GCF_001635355.1 of Oleiphilus sp. HI0125. Taxonomy (NCBI): domain Bacteria; kingdom Pseudomonadati; phylum Pseudomonadota; class Gammaproteobacteria; order Oceanospirillales; family Oleiphilaceae; genus Oleiphilus; species Oleiphilus sp. HI0125. The sequence goes on along the minus strand of NZ_LWGF01000212.1, from coordinate 140 downwards.
TATTAGCGGCGAGATCATCGCCGTCGAGAAAGAGAGCCTTGATGAAATTCAATCCGAGCTTTCCGGTAACTTGTCGCACGAAGGTGTCGAAGGCGATACCGACTAATCGCGTAGCAATGCTCTAACTATTTGTTGTTACT
>NZ_LWGF01000211.1:0-11299 GCF_001635355.1 Oleiphilus sp. HI0125 | reverse complement strand
TACATCAAAATATAATTGCTCTTACTAAGTTATTTTGAAGTGAATATATCGTAGGTAACCAGATAAAATATGATTTTGAAATTGCTAATTAAGCTGGTTGGTACGAATCAGCCGCAGAAAAAGTTTCAGCTAGAGTGCCGGTTGATGTTTGCCTTTGTTGGGAAATTTAAATTCTGTAGAAAGTTTTTTCAGCGGCGTATTTATTACAAATATCACTGTGAAGTAAGCCATGAGGCGAACGTGCCGGCCTCAACACAATTTGTTCACCCTGTAGGAGTAATTATTGGTTCTCAGGCAATGTTGGAAGAGAACGTTACGGTTTATCAAGGGGTCACTATTGGAGCAAATTTACGAGGCGATAATTCAATGCCTCGGATTGGTAGAGGTTCGACCCTTTGCGCTGGAGCGAAGTTAATTGGTGGAATTAATATAGGTAAAGGTGTGATTGTGGGGGCGAATTCAGTGGTCACTAAAGATGTTCCGGACGGCTCAATCGTTGTAGGGGTAAACCGAATCGTTGGTCAAAACAAGGCTTAATTAGTTGAAAATCCTAATTATCTCATCCTATACAGATACATGGAACTCTGTTCGTCCCGAGGCTGAAATTTTCATCGGCTTAGTCAAGCTCGGTGTTGATGTGACATTAATGACCGAAGGCGATGCGGAGTATGTTTCCCGATTTGAAGAGAATGGCGTAAAAGTCATCGATTTTCATCCGAAGAAAAAGCTTGAATGGTCCGCAATTCGGCGTATTCGTTCTGAGTTAAAACAGGGTGGGTATGATGCTCTGTACATGTTCAATAATAAGGCTATTACGAACGGTTTATTCGCGGCAATAGGCTTGCCCGTAAAGACGATTAGTTATCGTGGTCAGACGGGTAATATTTATTGGTATGACCCCACGAGTTATTTGACTCATTTACATCCGCGCTTAGATGCGATCATTTGTGTGGCAAATGCGGTAAGGGATGACTTACATTTACAATCTCGTTTACCGAAAGAGAATATCGTCACTGTCTATAAAGGGCATTCGCTGGACTGGTATCAGGATCAACCTGCTGATTTGAGTGAGTTTGGCATTCCATCGGATGGCTTTGTGGTTGGTTGTGTTGCCAATGATCGGCCTCGAAAGGGGTTGCCGGTATTGCTTGAGGCTTCTAAGTTGCTTCCACAAGACAAGGATATTTATTTCTTGTTAGTGGGCAATGGTATGGATAGTGATCATATTCAAGCGCTCATTCAAGAAAGCCCAATGGCTGAACGTATAAAAGTAGCAGGACATCGAAAAGATGCACCGGCTTTAATAGCCGCGTGTAATGTATCTGTATTACCTTCTATTAAGCGCGAAGGTCTTCCTAAAACTGTGATTGAAGCGATGGCATACGGCACAGCAGTTATTGTGTCTGCTACCGGAGGAAGTACAGAATTAATCGTTGATGGTGAGAGCGGTATTCGGGTTGAACCTGGTGATGTGAACGCTATTTCATCTGGGATTATAACCCTTGAAGAAGACCGAGAGCTATGTGCACGGATGGGCGAAGCAGGCAAGAATAGAATTCTTACGCACTTTAGCACGGAGAAATCTGCCTTAGATACTTTGGAATTTTTGAATAAGTTAGTTGTTACAAAGCGCTAGCGTTAAATGAAAAAAACTGAAACACTAACTTTATAAAAATAATTGTTCATGAGAATACGGATGCTCAGTCGCTTGGATCGCGTTTTACTTACGAGTGCTATTTTGACCGCACTTTTATTTAGCTCTTTTAGTCGAGCAAGTGGTGTATCTCCTTACCTCCCATTGCACATGTCTCCTGAAGCTGAGCGTCAAATAGAGCGTTTACTGGTTTTATCAGGCACCCCAGTGTTAACGAGACCTATTCCTGCAGCTCTGGTGCACAAGGCCGTTAAAGAATACTGTCAACAAACGAGCGCTCTTTGTCGACAGGTGCGTTCATACTTAAAACGCTTTGCTCAGACTGACGGTTTTACCTATGCAAATTTAAATCTGAGGCTGGCAAGTGACAAGCGTGCTCCGATAGCAAATCAACGTGGTGAGTCTACCGATAATGTTGCTAGTATCAATGCTCAGTTGTATGTGCGAATGAGTCCCCACTGGTATGCATTCTTAGGTGGTGAGCGACGCGAAGATGGCGAGTCGCTTGAGGGAACATATTCAAGTTTTGGTTGGGACTGGATGCAGTTAGATGTGGGTTACAGGCCGCATTGGTTGAGTCCGTTTCAGCACGGTGCAATGTTATTTAGTAGTAACGCGGAGACCACACCTTCGTTAACACTCTCAAGCCCGATGCCTATTGGAAGCTGGGGATTTCGTTATGAAATGTTTGCCACTCGCTTGAGTCGCTCAGACAATATCGCTTATCAAGGTGGTAAGGTGTCCGGAAATCCTTGTGCGATTGGTATGCACTTGGGGATAAATCCAGTTCGAAATATATCTTTTGGAGTAAATAGGGTCATGATGTACGGCGGTGGTGCGAGAGGAAAGTGCCATGAGCCTAAAGATTTATTCAAAGCGTTTTTTGATCCAAGTTCTGCAGACAATGCAGGTAATAATCTTTCCAAAGATGATGAGTTTGGAAATCAAAGTGCTTCTTTTACCTCTCGAATCAATGTCACAGGTAGAGTACCTTTTAGCTTATATTTTGAATACGCGGGTGAAGATACATCCGTCAATAAATTTTATCGTTTGGGTAATGCGGCTTTGATGGGGGGGGCTTACTTTCCCGCCCTGTTCAGTGATCTGGATCTTACGATTGAGCATGCTGAATGGCAGAATGGATGGTATGTCCACCATATTTATCAAGACGGAAGTGTGTCGGGCGGTAACATAATTGGCCATGCCGCTGCAGATCAAAGAGAGTCTGGCGATGGAGTAGGAGGGAGAGCAACAACCTTGTCCTCAAGTTGGCAGTATCATGCTGGACGAATGTTATACATGCAAGTTCAATCAATCCAACAAGCGTCTTATTCAAACCAGAATTATGATCATGCCCTCGATGTTTTGATACGACATTCTTTTGCCGCCAAGGAAGCGCTTTGGGGCATAGAGGGGCGTTCCGGGAAGAATGTATGGGGTGATGATTATTATTCGATTGGAGCATTTACGCGATGGTGATGTACGGACTAATTAGCTTTGTGTTGCTGCTGTTTTCACCTGTACTTTACTCTATGGATGAGTTCACTTATTCCTTGAATGCGGGTGGAGCCTCAAGTCAGGTAAAGATCTTACTCAATGGAGGTGATAATGCGCCTGCAAGCACAAGCGATTGGGATGCGGCCTTGCTGTTAGGAGCCTCTGTACATGGTGTTTACGAAGAAGACCATCATCTAGGCTTAGCTTTTCAATTCACGCAGGCTGATGGTGATAACTTATATTCATTCCGTCCGTTGGACTATAAATATCAGGTAGTCGACGACATTTATATCAAGAGTTTTTTTGGTTTTGCTCGCTATGACCAGACTACGCCTGCACATGGTTATATTCTTGGTTTGGGATTGGAGTGGATGTTTCTTTCAGATGTAAGTTTCAGTACTGAATTTGCCTATGGCGATAAGGTGGCGCGTGATCGAGTTCTGGCGAGTGATCCTCCATCTTTGCAGTCATCGTCTCCAGAGATTTTTTACGATATATATATCGGAAGCTTTTATTTGTCTTGGTACTTTTAGTGTACGGTCTATGAAAGTAGCTATTATTCAAAAAGACTTAAAAAATCTAAGATCAGGTGTATCTAGGCTTGTTCGGTCAGAGCTAGAGGCTTTAGATCGGGCTGGAATTCAAAGTATTGTCGTTTCGGAAAAAGTGAATCCCGTTGTGCACGCCTCCACAATGGCGAGAGTGAAGAAAACAATTCGTTGGCCTCTAAAGGGATTTTTTAGGCGAGCTTTTTTTAAGTTTCAAGCAGGGCTTTGGATAAAAAATCTTAAACCAGATGTTAGTGTTGGTCACGGCGATATCGCTGATGTTGATATTTGTTTTATTCATAATTGCGTGCACTTGGAACACGAAGTTATCCAGGGGAAGGCTCTACCTGAGAGAAATGATGTGGGTAAATTGTATACTCAAGTTCTCAGTGCTAGTCAGTTTAAAACGATAGTGTGTAACTCAGAAATGATGAAGCAAGATCTTACAAATAGGTTTGCTCTTCAAGGAAAAAATATTGAAGTATTGTACCCAGGATGCGACCCCGATCATGTCTTGTCCTGTGATACGAACGTTCGAGATAATCTCAATATCGAAGAAGAAGCTTTCGTTATTGGATTGATCACGTCCGGAAATTTTAAAAAACGTAATGTCGATTTTTTTCTTGAATTTACTAAGTCTCTTCAGTTCGATCATCCCTTACACATTGTGGTTGCGGGAAATGGCAAACGCTCGGCTTATACGGAGTTGATAAACTCTCATCCTCATGCAGTTCATTTTTTACCATCAACAGATTGTGTCGCTAATTATTACAGTATGTTAGATGTATTCGTTCTTCCTGCTCATATTGAAGAGTTTGGTATGAGCGCATTAGAAGCAATGACATGTTCTAAGCCGGTTGTATTGCACAAAATGGTTGGTGCGAGTGAAATACTGGAGGGTGAATCTCTTCGCTTCTCACTGCCTAGCTTAAATAAAGATGTTTGGGTCTCATCTGTCCAAGACTTGTTAGATGATCAAGCGTTACGCAATAGAGTAGCTAGGCAAAATCAAGAAACTTCCCTCAAATACACTGCGAAAGAACAGAACAAGAAGTTTATTGCGCTAGTTCAAGCTGCTTACCAAGAGTCCTAATATCAACATGACAAAACAAGAACACTACGCCGCACTCTGCAACATGTATCGTGCAGCGCCAATCAATAGCTTTTACCCTCCTCGCATCGAGATCCAAGAGGGCAAATGTACGATCGAAATTGATCTCAAGCCTGAGTATTGTCATTCTGCTGGTGGCACGCATGGTTCGGTTTACTTTAAGATTTTAGACGATTCAGCATTCTTTGCGGCAAATTCATATGAAGATGAAGTGTTTGTGCTTACGACGTCTTTCACGACCTATATCACGCGTCCTGTTTCTGAGGGAATCATGCGTGCGGAAGGCAAGGTTGTGAACATGAATCGAACGCAGTTTATTGTTGAGTCCATAGCCTATGATTCAGAGAATCGAGAGATTGCACGAGGTAATGGTATCTTTGTAAGAGGAAAATTTCCTCTCGAGAAAGCATTAGGCTATTCATAAAGTAACGCGCCAATAAAAGCGATAAGTGCTGCGATCGAGCATAAGCTAAGCAGCAATGGTCTGAATCGATTGTTGTCATCGATGTATGGCCTCGCTTTTACCCCAAGTACGAAACCTAATAGGCATACCGGCAAAAAACTAAGACTTTCTATTAGTAGCTGCTGATTTAATACGCCGATATAGGCGTAGGAAATCATGCTGATTGTGCAGCTATAACCAAAATATATCGACAGGTTTGCGCGTATGTTTTGAGGCTTTCCGTGCTGCATGACTAAGGCCATAGGCGGTCCACCAATGGACGTCGTCGTTCCCATTATTCCACTGATAAATGCTGCAAGCCCCATTCGTCTTGGGGTGTAATCAAACTGCTTGCCATAGTAAGAAATGATTACCGCCGCAAAAACGCATCCGGCGACAAACAGTTGAAGGGCAAAAATATCGAGTTGAAGTAGTAACCATGCACCTAATATCGTACCGGGGATTCTTGTAACAAAAGGCAGCGCTAAGGCGCGATATTCGATGTATTCGCGCTGATTCCAGGTGTTGAGAACGCTCAAGAATAGCGCGCATAAGGTGAGTGCGACGGGAACCCATAAAGGGTTAAGGATGACAATAATAGGTGCGGCAATCACAGCCATTCCAAAGCCCAATGCAGTCTGAATCCAGCATCCGACAAATAAGCTCAGTGCAGCAAGCAGACAAATCCACAAATCCATACTTGCTTAACCTTTAGCGCAAAGTAGGGCGTCGATTTTTTGTAAAACCATTTGAGTACTGATGTCTGCCATCAGATCAATGCCTTTAACTCTAAGGCCCCATTTTAGTTGGTCGGCGCCTTTTCCTTGTTGAAGCATCAATTGTTCGTGATATTGCTCTGCAACAAAATCTAGGCTGTTATATGGCCCTGTTCGCGCAGGATTGGAATGTGCATATAAACCAACACATGGTCGACCTGCTGCATTAGCCATATGCAAAGGTCCTGTGTCGGGTGCGAGAACAAACAAGGCTTTGCTTAATAATGCATAGAGTTGTTTTAATGACGTTTTTCCCACAAGGTCGATTACATCAACGCGAGTAAGCGCCATGATGTCTCGAGCTAGTTCGTAGTCGAGTTCTGAAGGGCCGCCGCACAGTATGGTTTTTATACCCTTGCGCTCAAGGCTATGAATCACCTCAGTATAACGATCAGGTAGCCAGCAGCGTTCTCGCTTGCTTGCAGCGGGGCAAATAATGGCGGTAGGTTGTGAGGGTAGAATATAGTTGTATGCGAATTGCTTATCTTCATCACTCACCGCGATATTCCAGCGAGGAGGGTAGCAATCCTCTTCCGAAGCTCCTAGGGTCATGGCGAAGCTTAAGAAACTATCTAGTACGTGTTGACGAGCATCCTTTGGGTTTAATCTAGGTATCCGCTCATTAACGACAAGCGAATGCCCTTCTTTGGCCCGTTTAAAGTCATACCCTATTTTTCGTTTTGCAGGAATCAGATGCGCTAAGCGGTTTGCACGCATTGCCACTTGCATTTGTAACAAAACATCAAACCGACGACCGCTAAGAGTTTGTTTTAAGTCCTTAATCGCAGTTGAACCGCGACGTTTATCGAAAACGATAAACTCAATGCCGGGCAGGTCATGAACGAGTTGATGCTCTAGCTTGCCGATAATCCACGTAATGTGGCTCGCAGGATATGCTCGCTGAACAGCCTGCACGGCTGCAACAGCGTTACAAACATCGCCTAGTGCAGAGAGCCTAAGAACGCAAACTGACTTTGGCGCGTCTTGCTGACTATTGGTCATCGTGTTGTTGGATTTTTTCGATGATGCGTGTGGTTGAGCAACCGTCTACAAAATCAATGACAGCAACCTGCCCGCCGTTTTTTTGGACGATATCTGCGCCTACGATCGTGTCGATGGTGTAATCACCACCTTTCGCCAATACATCCGGCATAACTGTTTCGATAAGGTAGAAAGGTGTGTCGTCGTATTGATCGCCTTTCACCTCTCCAAAAGGAAGGACCCAGTCGACGCTTGCGAGTCCGCCGATCACCGTAGCGCGTTCTTCATAACCATTCACGGGGCGTGTTTCACCTTTTAAGCGTTTAACGGATTCGTCTGAGTTTAATCCCAGTACAAGTCTATCGCCTAATGCTCGCGCTTTTTCTAAATAGCGCACATGCCCTGCATGAAGAATATCGAAGCAGCCGTTGGTGAATACAATTTTTTCGCCAGCAAGTTTGGCAAGCTCTATGTGACGCAATGTCTCTTCGTAAGTTTCGGTCTCGCGGGTTCCTCGATGTTCAAAGAACACACGATTTGCGATTTGGTAAAGCTCTTCAGGAGAAACTGTTTCGGCACCCAGTTTAGCCACGACGACTCCGGCTGCTAAATTCGCTATCTGCGCCGCATCTTCAAGAGGGGTGCCTGCCGCCATCATTAAGGCCAAGGTGCCGATGACTGTGTCGCCTGCACCGGTTACGTCAGCGACTTCAAGTACACGGGTTGGCATGTCATGTTTTGAGGAGGGTGTGATGACCGACATACCTTGTTCGCTGCGAGTCAGAAGGATGGCATCGAGATCGCATTTTGCCATCAGTGCTTTCGCTGAAGCGTGAATGCTCTCCTCGCTGTCGGTTTGACCTCCAGCAGCAATAAATTCTTTCAGGTTTGGCGTGATGACGTGTGCGCCACGGTAGACCGATAAATCTGAAGACTTTGGATCGACTAAGATTGTTTTGCCACGTTTGCGTGCTTCATGAATCATTTCTCCGACATAGCGTAAAGAGCCCTTGTTGTAGTCGGAAAAAATAACGAAATCATAGTTATCGATCTGAGCTATAAATTGTTCTTTCAAGGTTTGCGCATGCGCATCTGCAAAAAGCTCTTCGAAATCAAGACGCACCACTTGTTGATGGCGACTGATGACACGAAGCTTGGTGATTGTTGGCTGTTGATCTTGACGAATAAGTGCGGAGCTTACTTTGTCTGTTGCGAGCATGGCTTCAAGACGATCGGCGTTTTCATCATTGCCAATTAGCCCCATTAAACTAACTTGCCCGTTCAAATGCGCAATGTTGCGTGCCACGTTTGCCGCGCCGCCAATTCTGTCTTCAAGATTGTTGATTTTAACAACAGGAACCGGAGCTTCTGGAGAGATTCTTTGCGAGTCTCCTTGCCAGTAGCGATCAAGCATTACGTCGCCAACAACAAGAATATTCAGGTCAGAAAGGTGGTCTAAAACGGAAATATCAAACATTAAATGGTGCAGCCAAGCTATGCGTCAGAGGAATGAATTAACAACGCAATAGCTTAGCTTAAATGAGTAAAACCTTACAGCTTTGATGTTTGATCTATCTATTCTTCAATGTTTGCTGCTTTTGTTCTTGAAATAGCTGCATTCATTGAGTCGGCAGTTAAATTAACGTTATTCAGCAGGTGAACAGCAAATTCGATGTTATTGATATCTGTGTCCTGTATTGTTAGTTCTGTTGGGGCTGTGTGAGCTGGGTATGCCCCGCATATTTCAGCGAATTCACAAATAGTATAGTTACTATCAATATCACTTCCTCCTAACAGGTTGTAGTTACCTGGAGGCACATTTAGTAATTCAAATTGATAGACGCCATCGGTTACTTTTTCTGCTATGACTGTTTGTTCAACTAGACCAAATAACGAACTAAAAAGAACTACGTATACCGGAGGTGCATCGTCAACGGAGAGATTAAGTGGCTCGATAGATAATGTAACTGTGAGAGAAATAGATGAGCCCTTACTTTCAGTAAATATGATTTCAGCCTCGTATTGTCCTTCAGTTAAGCCCAAGGCATCTGCAGAAATTGCATAAGAACCGAAACCGTTTGAATCGGTATTTAAGTCAGATATGTACAACCAAGAACCGTCATTACCAGTAATGGAAATATCCGAAATGTTAGATTCGCTGCCTTGGTTGAACAATGAGACTTGTGAGAATAGCTGATAGCTTGTTAGCTCGATAGATGAGTTTGTTAATACTAATTTCGGTTTTAATGTTTTTTCCAGTTCTTTAGCCAAGCCTTGCGCTGCTGTGACCGCTTTTCTAGCATCTATTTGGCCGGCGCCGAAATAAAACGCATCACCGTTGCCGTTGTTAAGGCCTTCGTTACTGGTGAGTTTTCCGTCTCTAAGTAGGATGTCGAAATCTGCAGGGCTTAGCTCAGGGTAAGCTGATTTCATGAGTGCAGCGACACCTGCTACATGTGGTGCTGCCATAGACGTGCCTTGTGAGTATTCATAACCAGAGCTGAGAATACCTGTATCAAAATCTTCATCGACAAACGTGCTTAATATCTTTGTGTTATTGCTCGTGCTGTCAGAATCGGAAGCTCCGCCAGGGGCGACTAGGTCTAACGTCGGTCCAAAGTTAGAATAGGATGCGAGCTTGTATTCTTGAGTAAAAGGATCGAATGGCTCGAGAGCTCCAACAGAGACGACGCCGTCATAGGATGCTGGGTACTCTGGTGTAATAACGCCCTCATTTCTTTCTGTCGAGTAGTTATATTCACCATTACCTGCAGCAGCAATAATGATCACTCCTGCATTTCGTGCATAGTTGATATTGTCTTGAAATACTTGTGAGTATGGAGCACCGCCTATACTCATGTTTATGATATCGGCTCTTTGGTCGGGTAATTGTCCACTATCGTTAGATAATCCGGCAGCAAATCGTACGCTCTGAATAATGTCATACGTAGCTCCGCCTCCTTTGCCTAAGGCGCGCATAGGCATTATTTTAGCGCCCCAAGAAACACCCGCTACTCCTGTATCGTTATTAGTATTAGCAGCTATTGTTCCTGCAACGTGGGTTCCATGCCATGACGAGCTCCCATCGTCATAAACTTGATCACCTGGGTCATTGGGGTCATCGTCCGGTCCATCTCCATCAAGTGAAGCCTCTTGATCAATAATGAAGTCGTAACCGGGTACGAATTTCCCGACAAGATCTTCGTGGCTAAGCCATACGCCAGTATCTATTACTGCAACAATCACGTCAGAAGAAAAACCTGTCTCAAGATCCCATGCTTGCTCTAGATTAATTTGAGGGTAGTGCCACTGTTTGTTGTAGGCTGAATCTATCGGGGTGGCAAAGTTAGTTACACGATAGTTAGGTTCTGCAAGCGCAATATCTGCACGTTGCTTTAACTCTTTTATTCGCTTCAAGGTTTGCCTTAATGCGTACGATTTTGGCTGATACTGCTGTAAGAAATTATCTAATTGATCGGATGACTCAAATGAGGCAGTTCTAACTTGTTGTTCCTCGAAATTAAATTTGGCGAGCGCCGTTCGTGTGTAGTCAAAGTGATTAACACTTGATGCGATCGATGCTGCAGAAGTGCGCGTGTTCAAGTTAACGCGTTGCTGCACGATTGCTTGATTAGGGATGATGTTTTCTGTTGCTCCAAAAATCCGGGAGCCACCAGAAGGGGCTGCAAAATTAAGAGTGTAACGTACCGCGCCTTCAACGGCCTCGACCACAACATAGTAAGTGCCGTTAGATGAAACGGTAACTAAATCTATTTGATCCTTTATATTGCTAGAACGGCCGACTAGCTGAAAGTTTTCATCATAAAGTTCAAGGTCTGCATCAGAAAGGCTGTCCTTGTAGCCTATTGATTTCAGACTAATTAATTGATCCTTTTCTAAACTAACTTTTAAAAAATCTATTCGATCAGGGAAGTTTGAGTAATTACCGTTGGGCGCGTCAAAAGAGCTGCGTGATACGAAGCCTTGAAAGGGTAAATCACTACTAATTTCTTGCGCTCTTTCAAAGAAATTATTGTTTGCTGTGTCGGTGTTTATGTCGTTAATATCAGCGTCAGTTTGAAAAGCGGTTTGTAGATAAATCGTGCCGCGTACAGAAGCAAGTTGCTCACAGCTAAGGCGTATGTCGAGAGGTGCTGAGCCGACAGTTGCTGGGCCGTTATTGAATAATTGACACTCGGTATCGAACGGGAAAGGTTCTTCAATGTTGACGACGAAGGTGTCGCCATCACTTACTAAATATTCAAATGCAAATTGCCCATTACGAGAGAT
>NZ_LWGF01000210.1:0-1175 GCF_001635355.1 Oleiphilus sp. HI0125 | reverse complement strand
GAGTTCGAACCAATAAACACATCATCGCCAAGTTCTGTTTGGTATTTGTTTACACCGTCATAGTTACAGGTGATCGTGCCTGCACCGATATTTACACCCGCGCCAATCTCTGCGTCTCCGATATAGCTCAAGTGATTCACTTTCGAACCTTCGCCAATATTTGCTTTCTTCGTTTCGACAAAATTACCGATTTTAGCGTTGTCAGAAAGCTTAGTTCCGGGGCGGAGTCGAGCATAGGGGCCAATATCGCAATCCGATCCAACAATAGAGTCCTCGATGACTGAATTCGCTTTGATAACCGTACCTGAGGCAATAGTAGTGTTTTTAATCAAGCAATTAGGACCTATTGAAACGTTGTCTTCTATTGAAACATTGCCTTCAAAGATACAATTTAAATCGATTGTTACGTCTTGACCACAGGCCAAAGTACCACGGATATCAATACGGTTTGGATCAAATAGGCTCACGCCGTTTCTTAACAAGGCTTCACCAAGTTGGGATTGATACCAACATTCAAGTTCACACAGTTGTAAGCGATCATTTACGCCTTGAACTTCTTCTGGAGAATTCGGAAAACACGCTTCAACTTCTTTTCCTTGATTAACCGCTAAAGCAACAAAGTCAGTCAGGTAGTATTCTGCTTGTGCATTATCAGCCCTAAGTTGTGGAAGCCATACATTCATATTATTCGAACTGAATGCCATGAATCCTGTATTTACTTCTTGGATCGCTAGCTGTTCGTCAGTTGCATCTTTTTGCTCGACAATCGCATTTACTTCTTGCGCGATATTACGAACGATTCGACCATAACCTGTTGGATCGGCTAGCTCCATAGTAAGTAGCGCAAGCGTTTCTTCATCAGCCATCTCTACTAGCTCAGTAAGCGAATCTACACCAATTAGTGGCACATCGCCGTACAATACGAGTACTTTGGAATCGGAAGTTATGTTACCAGCAGCCTGAGCCACGGCGTGACCTGTGCCAAGTTGCTCGGTTTGCTGAACCCAATTGATTGGAAATGGAGAATTAGAAAATGCTTTCTGTACTTGATCAGCCCCATGTCCGATTACTACATGAAGACTTGTTGGATTTAACCGTTGTGCCGTATCTAAAACGTGTTCAAGCATCGGCTTTCCGGCCAATTCGTGCAAAACTTTTGGTTTTGCAGACTTCAT
>NZ_LWGF01000209.1:0-900 GCF_001635355.1 Oleiphilus sp. HI0125 | reverse complement strand
TCAGGCAAATAAAAGCTAGCAATATAAGTGTTTGGAAAGTCATTCAACGCCCCGTCTTTAAACAGGACGTAAAAATTCGGCTTCATACTTTCNCAATCAACTTTGCGAATACTAGAAACGGTTGCGACCACTTCTAAACCTGCGACATTAAAGGTCAAACTATCGCCGAGTGATACACCAATGTTGTCAGTCAATTCTTGCTCGACGGAAACTGATAATCCCTCACTATCACTGCCCCATGCCCCATCAACTATTTCATTGCCTTCAGGCATGTCTTCAACCCAGCTTAGATTCAACTCACGATTAAGCGCAGCAACGTCTTTTGTGACGGCAACTTTCACATCTTCGCCATTGATATGAGACATTCGCCCTCGCACCATTGGATACATATGCGAAACATTGATGCCATTGCTCGCCAAAAGCTCTTTCACACCCTTAACTTGAGGCTCAGTAATGTTGATCAAGAAATGATTTGGAGCGTTCTCTGGTATTTGCTGCTGCCATTGTGCAATGAGTGATTCACGAACAATAAAAATCGAAGCAAACAAACAAAAGGCAAATGCATACACTAAACATTGGGCAAAAGTATTACCGCGCTGAGATACCAGCGCCTGCACAGCAAGCGAAGCTCCCGACTCACTCTTCTTCAAATATTTTGAAGAAACGTACTCTAGTGAGCGTGCCAAAATGAAAACGATGACTCCAACAACGACCATCAATAAACACGACCCCAATACAAACAATACCAATAAAAGTATGGACTGGGTGTATATCGCTAACGTAAACAAAAGGACAGCAATCAATAAGACGTAGTAGAAACGACTAACCGGCCTAAGAAATCCTTCTTCAGGACGCAAAACAGCCATCGGTTTTACGCCAGACAGTGCAAATACTTGCGGA
>NZ_LWGF01000208.1:0-1051 GCF_001635355.1 Oleiphilus sp. HI0125 | reverse complement strand
GCCTCGCGCGCCAACAGCAACTAAACGCTGACCAAGATTTTCAATATCAACCAATAAATATTCAGAGGCTAATTCAGAAGGGTAGGAAGGAGTATTTAATACATCCATTGCGTGAAGCGAAAACGAGCTACCTACAACACTCGCCCCTATAAATGCTTGCGCTAGCTTTCGTCCCCCTAGAAGACCAAAACAGCGATGAAAAATAGAATTCATCTATTATCCTTAAAACGTTCAAACGCCCCATTTAATGGAGCGTCATGTAACTATAAGTTGGTTATCGTGCTCGGCGACGCAAAGACTGCGGCTTAAAATAACGTTTACCAGGAACCTTGCTTTCAAACAAAGGGGCCTGTCGTTCTTCAGAGTACAATCCATTGACACTATATCGACGCGACTGCAAGTCATGAAAAACATCCGAGGTAGTCCAAGTGCCCGGCAATTCGTAATAGTTTTTCAGCATTGCAGCGCTTACTCTCCAAAGCTCACCACGGTTGTCATACTGATCAACCAAAGCAATACTCCAAGAGTCTTCATCTATATAAAACACTCGCTTCTTGTATATGTGGCGAGCTCCTTTTTTGAGGTTTGCTTCTACGACATGCACTCGGTGTAATTCCCAGCGCACATACTCTGGGTTCAAGTGCCCAGGCATAACTAAGTCATCGTATTTAACACCCTCACGCCCAATCTTATAGTTATTGTACGGAATAAAGATTTCCTGAACGCCTTTATATTCCCAATCATAGCGATCAGGCGCGCCATTATACATATCTGTGTCGTCAGCGGTACGAGTATTATCCGATGAAGCAATCGGAGAATCGTAAGCTAAGTTTGGAGCACGACGCACACGGCGCTGTCCAGCATTGTAATCCCATGCTTGGCGTGCATCTTCAGACTGGTCTAATGTTTCGTGAACAAGCAAAGCACCACCAGCAAGTCGCGCAGGCGCTTTGTTAAAGGTTAAGAAATAGAACAAGATGTTATCCATTTCTTTAAAGCTTCCCTCTGGGTTATGGAAGTTAAAGAAAACCTCTTGTTGCTTGGTTATAGG
>NZ_LWGF01000207.1:0-637 GCF_001635355.1 Oleiphilus sp. HI0125 | reverse complement strand
GAACTCATTCGATGACCGCTAGCGGGAGATTTAGGTGGCTGCAGCCCGCCATTTTCTGTTCTCTCGGTATCCAATAAATAGAACTCAAGTTCCAAGGCAATACCCACTTTGTATCCCAGTGTGCTAAAACGTTCATTCGTTTTAACGAGGATATTGCGCGGTACAACATCCATCGGCGAGCCATCATCCTCCAACATGGTACAGAGCACTTGCGCACGGCTGAGATCTTCGACCCACGGAACAATCGCTAAAGTGCCCTCAATGGGTTTACAAACATAATCTCGATCGCCTTGTGCAAGACCCAAACCCGCTTCTTCAGTTGATGCTCCTCGGCTGTTTAAACTCATCACCGAGGCAGGTAGGCAACACCCCGTTTGGTACACTTTATCAAGCAGATCAATTTCGATTCGTTTACCTCGAAGAATGCCGTTTTGATCAGGCAACAGTAATTCGATGGTTTGAACCTTAGGATAGCGGTTAAGAAAATCCCTCACTTCTTGGTTTTGCATCATGTACTCCTTAATTTAAACCGCCCATGCAGAGGTATTTAAGTTCCAAATATTCATCCATGCCGTACTGACTTCCCTCTCTCCCCATACCAGACTCTTTAACACCGCCAAATGGTGCCATGGCAGTA
>NZ_LWGF01000206.1:0-1001 GCF_001635355.1 Oleiphilus sp. HI0125 | reverse complement strand
CCCTTTCTACGCATTAAACAGAGAATTTGGGCGCATGATTACCTTTGTCAACCAAATCCCGCAAGTCTTGATTGTTGTGGCTGAAGGCGCAGTACTAGGCGGTGGCTTTGGCTTAGTATGCATCTCTGACCTTGCGTTGTGCCTTGATAGCACGCAGTTTGGCTTGCCAGAGACAAGCTTGGGTATACCACCAGCGCAAATAGCACCTTTTGTTGTGACACGCATAGGCTTAACACAAGCAAGACGCTTATCATTATTTGGTGCGCGTTTTAAAGGTACTGAAGCAAAAGAATTAGGCATTGTTCATGAATGTTTAGATTCAAACGAAGCCTTAGAAACGGCGCTTGAGACTGCTCTTTCTCAAGTTAAAAATTGTGCGCCACAAGCGAATCGAACAACTAAAGAACTGATCTTAAGCGTCGGACACCAACCTCTTGAATCCTTACTTGATGGCGCAGCGAAAAATTTTGCGTCAGCCGTGCAAGGCGCCGAAGGACAAGAAGGAACCATGGCGTTCATCCAGAAACGAAAAGCCAGTTGGGCAGAATAACGACAAGCGTATTGGAGAAGATAAGAAAAATGTTTAACAAAATACTGATCGCTAATCGTGGCGAAATCGCAGTAAGGGTCATACGCACTGCAAAAGATTTAGGGTTTGAAACTGTAGCGGTCTACAGTGAGGCCGATAGTGGCGCACCACATGTCCTCGCGGCTGATGAGGCGGTATGTATTGGTCCAGCGTCTGTTGGAGAATCTTATTTAGTCGCTGACAAAATCGTGGATGCGGCGAAACGCACAGGCGCAGGAGCTGTTCATCCCGGTTATGGTTTCTTGTCTGAGAACTGTGACTTTTCTCAAGCTTGTGCTGATGCAGGCATCGTATTTATTGGACCACCAGCTCCTGCCATCGAATTGATGGGCAGCAAACGTCTTTCTAAAATCGCAATGATTGAAGCAGGCGTTCCGTGTATTCCTGGGTATGAAGGTAGCGATCAAAACCT
>NZ_LWGF01000205.1:0-660 GCF_001635355.1 Oleiphilus sp. HI0125 | reverse complement strand
GCGTGACTCTGTTCTAACCCGATTTATGCAGGGAAGCTGCTGTGTTTTGGTTGCGACAGATGTCGCGGCTCGTGGCTTAGATGTCGATGATGTTGCTCTTGTCGTCAATTATGACTTGCCACGAGACAGTGAAGTGTATGTGCATCGTATTGGGCGGACTGGTCGCGCTGGTCACTCAGGAAAAGCTTATAGCATCTACACAGCGAAGCAACGGTACAAGCTCGAAATTTTAGAAGGTGAGCGCCAACAAGCACTTGAATATCTCGATGCTGCTAGCTTTAAGGCAAAGGGTAGTTTTCCTGAACCTGAGTTCGTGACGATAGAAATTTCTGGCGGTAAACGAGATAAAGTACGCCCCGGAGATCTGTTAGGAGCCCTAACAGCAGATGGCGGAATAGCCGGCTCTGAAGTCGGCAAAATTAAAATCGTTGCACGAGCAAGTTATGTCGCAGTGAAATCAGGATCGATGCGCAAGGCGTTGAATATTCTGAATGAAGGAAAAATAAAAGGGCGCAAATTCCGCGCGAGAAAGCTCAAGTAAATCGAAATCTAAAGAAACCAAAAAGGCAGACTGTCTCCATTCTGCCTTTTTTATTTGATAAAACACTTCTTGCTCAAATTATTGAATTGCTTCACGTCGTTTTCAGTGTGCAGTTGATC
>NZ_LWGF01000204.1:0-702 GCF_001635355.1 Oleiphilus sp. HI0125 | reverse complement strand
TTACTTATGCTCATTCATTAGCGCTATCGGCGGTGCTGCCTTATATTTTACTGAATCATCAGGGCATACAGCATTACTCGGTGACGCACATAAATATACGAAGCTTCTGTGGATTTCATTGAGCGTATTAGCAATTGGGTGCACTGCATTCTTTATTTCTCTCATTATGAATAAACCACGCACCCAACAATTGTCAGGGGTCTAGTTTGCTTATTGAAGTAAGACAAGACTTACCCTTACTCGTGTTTGGCGGGCCATATAGTAATTTGGCCGCCACTCTGGCAATTCGTGAAAAAGCCGTTGAGCTAAAAATCCCCAATAGCAACGTTATTTGCACAGGCGATATTGTTGCATATTGCGCCTCGCCGCGAGAGTGTACTGACTTAATTCATGATTGGGGTATTCACGTTGTACAAGGCAATTGTGAAGACGCATTAGGAAACGATAAATTTGATTGCGGTTGCGGATTTGAGGAAAATTCGTCTTGCGATCTCGCGTCAAAACAATGGTACGAATACTCTAAAGCAAGAATTGGTGAAGATCAGAAAGTCTGGATGGCAGACCTTCCCAATAATCTAAAGATTAACTACCACGGTAAAACCATCATTGTCATCCATGGCGGAGTGAACCAACAGAGTCAATTTATCTTTAGGTCAAGCTCTACGACAGACAAACTACAGCAACTTAAGCAAACCGACTCCG
>NZ_LWGF01000203.1:0-861 GCF_001635355.1 Oleiphilus sp. HI0125 | reverse complement strand
CCGTCGCGCAGGCACAGATGCTGCGCAGGGCGTGCACTGGAGTTCTGAAGGTGAGGGTGAGTTCACGATTGAAACAGTTGAGCGCACGGCACGTGGAACCTCTATTGTTCTGCATTTGAAAGAAGAAGAGTCTGAGTTTGCTGATGGCTGGCGCTTACGCAGTCTTGTTAAGAAGTACTCGGATCATATTTCTTTCCCGGTCATTATGAAGTCTGAGCCAATGCCAGCGGCAGAAGGCGAAGAGCAGAAAGAACCTGAAGACGAGGCAATTAACGAAGCGACGGCACTATGGACATTGTCAAAATCAGAAATCTCTGAAGATGATTACAAGTCTTTCTATAAGCATATCTCGCATGACTTCCAGGATCCGCTAACATGGGCCCATAACCGTGTTGAAGGTAAGCTCGATTACACAAGCTTGCTTTATATTCCTGCAAAAGCACCGTTTGATTTGTACAACCGTGAAGTTCCTCGTGGCTTAAAGCTATACGTACAGCGCGTTTTTATTATGGATGAAGCAGAGCAGTTCCTGCCTCTCTACCTTCGTTTTGTAAAAGGTATTGTTGATACGCGTGATTTAAGTTTGAACGTTTCTCGTGAAATTCTTCAAAGCGATAAGACTGTTGATAGCTTGCGTACAGCACTGACTAAGCGTGTGCTTGATACTCTGACCAAAATGGCCAAGAACGATGCTGAGAAATATCAATCATTCTGGGATGAGTTTGGCCAGGTAATTAAAGAAGGTATTGGCGAAGATCTTTCTAATAAAGAAAAACTTGCTAAGTTACTTCGCTTCGCGACGACAAACGGCGACAGCGCTCAGAACGTATCGCTTGATGATTACGTGTCTCGCATGCAAGA
>NZ_LWGF01000202.1:0-666 GCF_001635355.1 Oleiphilus sp. HI0125 | reverse complement strand
GCCGTGCCGCGGAACTCGCTCCAAACAGCGCAGCTGTTCTTGATAGCTATGGATGGGTGTTGCACAAGTTTGGAAGAACTGAAGAAGGCTTGCCTTACCTTGAGAAAGCGGCTGCCTTACAGCCAGATAATGCCGAGATTCAAGGACATTTCTTAGAAGCTAAAAACTAAGTTTAATATTGGGGTCAGAGTAAAAGTACTCTGACCCCAGTTTCAAACAAAGCCAAATAGTATCAAGGAAGATCTATGGCTCGCTCACTCCGTCAATGCCCTGCGGGTATGACGCAGCACCTCATTCAAAGGGGCGTTAATCGCCAACCTTGTTTTATTGATACACAAGATTATGTCGCATATGCCTCATGGCTAAATGAATACGCGTGAACGTTTGATGTACATATCCATGCTTGGGTCTTCATGACCAACCACGTACATTTGTTAGTCACGCCGCATACTGATAAGTCAATTTCTCAGATGATGCAGTGTTTGGGACGTCGTTATGTGCGTTATTTTAACCATAGGTATGAGCGATCAGGTACTTTGTGGGAAGGGCGCTTTAAGTCCTTAGGGATTGAGGATGACTCTTATGTACTTGCTTGTCAGCGTTACATCGAACTGAATCCGGTTAGGGCTGGAATGGTTAAGTCAGCGAGTGATTATTTTTGGTCTA
>NZ_LWGF01000201.1:0-1435 GCF_001635355.1 Oleiphilus sp. HI0125 | reverse complement strand
ATGCGATCCACTGTGAAATGTATGAATGGTAAAAAGGGATACCAAAAATAACGTTCAGAGGGAAGGTCAAGCCTAGTGATAACAGCATGGCTAAGCCAATATCCGCATCGGGAATAGCGCTTCGAATTGCTGCCGGCGCAGCAATATAGGAAGCACTAGCGACTAAAGTCGCAAGAATAAGAACTGAGCCTTCAGGCAGCCCCAAAGCTATACCAGCGCCTGCGCCAATCGCAGCAAATGCAAGCGGTGTGACGCATGCGAAGATAACCAGTTTCCATTGTTTGTATGGGAAGGGACGGAGTGTTTCAGCCGCGGTAAGTCCCATTTCTAACATGAAGATAGCCAAGATTGCTTTGAAGCCTCCTGTCAATAACTCGGTGACCGACGCACCTTGCACTGGCCCGTACATCCAGCCAATCAGAACACCACCAACGAGCAATACAACACCTCGGTTCGTCAATGTTTCATGCCAAATAGCGCGATGAGAAACGCCTTCAACTTGCTTCTCCGAATTGAAAAAACGATAAATGGCGAGGGCAACAATAATCGCTGGAAGCTCTAACATAACCAGATAAAGCGTCGTTTGCGCACCAAACTCAATGTTATTGGACTCTACATACGTCAGCACAACCGCAAAGGTACCGGCACTAACCGAACCATAGTGAGCTGCAATACTGCTGGCGTTGGCGAGAGATACGCCACAGACAAAACGTAAGATAGGAAGGATTAATAAAGGGCAAATCGCTCCAACTAAGGCGACGGTTAACATCTCCCATATCAAGTTAGTCGAAACACTGCCAAATAAGGCCATACCACCCTTCAATCCGATGGTAAGCATTAATAGTAAACTCAGGGTATCGTAGGCTTCTTTTGGAATACTCAAATCAGATTTGAGAAGCCCAGCAACTAGGCCGAGCAAAAAAAACATGACAACGATATCAGGCATAGTAAGTCTTTCGCACAGAACAGTAGCCAAACGGCTATGGAAATCAGAAGAGACAACAAACGCAAGCGCGTTTTTATTGGTCAGCCTTTTGTTGCCGCGAGACTATTGTAAAAGTATTTGTTAGATTCTCGTAGCATATAAAACAGCTATATTTCTGAGACCCTCTAAGAATATCCCTCTAAAATGCCTCAATTTTTTCGAATCCAACTGAATAGTTTTATTCGCCGTGTCGAAAATGCGCAGGATCTTAAATGCCTGATAAAAGACCAAGGTGTAACATTAACGCGTAGAGGACGATCTCGAAATTGGACAATCAAACTCAATACAGAGCAGTCCATCAACTTACAAAAGAGTATTGAATCAGCGAAACAAGAAAGCTGGCTATGGGTTGCAAATCTGCTTAAGAAGCAGCGACCAGAATTAAATTTGAGAGACCTAAAAACGCTTGCCAAAGAACATTGGCCAATCAGCGTTAATCAACTCATGAGG
>NZ_LWGF01000200.1:0-32587 GCF_001635355.1 Oleiphilus sp. HI0125 | reverse complement strand
TCATTCGCGAGCGCCGAGGAAGCGGCTTTCGGAATGAGCTATTAGATCTGGGTTATCGAGAGAGTTTACCGTAAAACTAATCTCGTTACTGCTACTAGGGAGTAGTGATGGCTTTGCTTCAACAATTGTTGGCAAACTATACACTTCACCCGATTTCACTGTGATTTCTGATCGCGTGGCGAGACGAACTTCAGGAATGCCATCGACCTTAATCGCGAATCGCTGAGTCTCGTCCGTCATATTGACGATCTTAAGGGTGTAAGAGTTTTCAATATGACCAAGACCATTTAGTTGGAATAGCGAGCCTCTATCACGAATAACGTCTAACTCTAAGGGGACTCGTCCAAGAATATGGTTGAAAAATGCGCCGGTCATAATAATGAGCAATACACCATATGCGATCGCTTTAGGACGCAATATATGACTTTCTTTGCCTTGTAAGCGGTGTTCAGTGGTATAACTGATCAGCCCTTTCGGATACTCCATTTTTTCCATGATGGAGTCACAAGCATCGATGCAGAGTGCGCAGCCAATACACTCGTATTGGAGGCCATCTCTTATGTCTATGCCTGTTGGACAAACTTGAACACACATGCCGCAATCGACACAGTCGCCAAGGCCCTGTTCTTTGTAATCTGAGTTCCGCTTGCGGCTACCGCGAGGATCTCCTCGCGTAGCGTCATAGGCTACGGCAAGTGTATCGTCGTCATACATCACTGACTGAAAACGCGCATAAGGGCACATGTAAAGGCATACCTGCTCTCGTAACCATCCTGCATTCATATAGGTTGCGAGCGTGAAGAATGCGATCCAGAAAACTGCCCAGCCATTGGCAGAGTAGGTAAATAAGTCAGGAACAAGCTCTCTGATTGGGTAAAAGTACCCCACGAATGTCAGGCCAGTTCCGAATGCTACCAACAGCCAAAGAAGGTGTTTAATACCTTTTTTGGTGATCTTGCTGATGTCGTTGTCGGACTTATCTAGCTTCATGCGCTGATTTCTGCTGCCTTCTACCTTTTCTTCAATCCACATAAAGATAAACGTCCATGCGGTTTGAGGACAGGTGTAGCCACACCAAAGGCGACCAAATAAAGTCGTCACGAAAAATAGTGCGAATGCAGAGATGATCAGCGTGACTGCCAGTAAGAAGAAATCTTGAGGCCAAAAGGTGATTCCGAAAACATGGAATTTTCGTTCTGGAAGATCGAAATGTACGAGCTGTTGGCCGTTAATGGAAATCCAGCAAATAGCGAAGTAGGCGAGCATTAATGCCCAAAGTGTGTAGCGTCGTATTCCGTGGAAAAAACCAGTAATTTTCTTAACGTATATCTTTTTGCGTGAGGCGTAGAGTTCGACGGTCTTTGTGACGCCGTCTTGTGCCGTTGGGCTGCTATAAGTTTCGAGTTTTTCTGCGCCTGGTTCTATGTTTTTAACTGGAATTTTATTCGACATACGCTCTCTTCACTGGTTGCGTTAAATACTGACGAAATAGGCTTTTTTGATGGTAGAGCCCTCCGAAAGAAGGGCTCAGGAGTGTCGTTTACTTTTGAGATAAACTGATCACGTAAGCGGTAAGAAGATGGATTTTCTCTTCGCTTAAACGATCTGATTGAGCAGGCATTACGCCAGCACGACCATAAAGTAGTGTGTGCTTCATACGCTTAGGCGTAGAACCATATAACCAAATATTGTCAGTTAGATTGGGTGCGCCAATAGCTTGGTTACCTTTTGCATCAGGGCCATGGCATGCAGCACACGCAGTTTGATACATCGCTGCACCACGCTCTGCGGCTTCCTGGTCATCACTACGACCACTAAATGCAAGCAGGTAATGCACCATGTCATCGATTTGCGCATTGGTCATGTCGGGATTTAAACCCCTAGCAGGCATGTTGCCCATACGGCCATTTACTAGCGTTGCTTTGATAGCTTCAGCTGAACCGCCATACAACCAATCATCGTCTGTTAGGTTAGGGAAGCCGATACCGCCGCGTGCTGCTGAACCGTGGCAAACTGCACAGTTATTGGCAAACAAGCGTTGACCAACTTTCATTGCTTCTGCGTCTTGCGCTAATTCTTCAATTGGAGTCGCGCCGTAAGCTTCGAAGATTGGGCCATATTTAGCTTCAGCATCTTCAACTTCTTTTTGCCACTGATTGACCTGAGTCCAAGGCACACTGCCTTCTTCTAGTTCAATCGATAGCATTCCTTTGTAGTTACCTAGTCCTGGGTAGAGGACATAGTATGCGAGGGCGAATACACAGGTTGCAACGAACATGTATAGCCACCACTTAGGTAACGGGTTATCAAGCTCTTCGATCCCATCGAAAGCGTGACCTACTGTTTGATCAGTCTCAGTGTCAGTGGTTTGGCTCTTACGTGTTACGTATATCAACCACAAGCAGCCGAAAATTGATCCTAAACTGATTATTGAAACCCAAAAGCTCCAGAAACTAGTCATGATTATCTCTCTCTTTTTCGCGCAACGTTCGTTCAGCGATATCTTCATCGTCAAATGGGAGGTTGGAAGCATCTTCAAAGTCTTTCTTCTTTGAATTACTAAAAGCCCACCAACATATTCCTGCGAAGACGATCATCACTAATATTGTCGAAAGTCCCCTTAGCGTATTTATATCCATTATTTGCTTACTTGTTCCCAATCAACGTACCGAGGTTTTGAAGGTAAGCAACAAGCGCTTCAATTTCAGTCTTACCTTTTACTGCATCTGAAGCTCCTGCAATGTCTTCATCAGTGTATGGGACGCCAACTTTACGGAGAGCCTCCATTTTTTTAGGTGTTGTCTTATGATCGATTTTAGCGGTGAACAGCCAAGGGTAAGCTGGCATCTTAGACTCAGGTACAACATTTCGAGGGTTGTACATATGAGCTCGGTGCCAATCATCACTATAGCGACCGCCTACACGCGCTAAGTCAGGACCCGTACGCTTTGACCCCCATAAAAATGGGTGGTCGTAAACAAATTCACCAGCTACTGAGTAATGGCCATAACGCTCTGTTTCTGCGCGGAACGGACGAATCATTTGTGTGTGACAAGTATGGCACCCTTCACGGATATATATGTCACGACCTTCTAGTTGTACCGCAGTATAAGGCTTAAGTCCCTCGACAGGTGTTTTCATATCCTTGTTAAAGAAAAGAGGTACAACTTCCACTAAGAAACCAAAGCTTATTGCGACAATGATTAATGGGATCATTAGGCCAAGGTTTTTCTCAATTATTTCATGGTTCATTCTATCGCTCTCCTTAAGCTTGTGCTGGCACTGAGTCGAGTGCTTTAGCACTTGTTTGTCTAATAGTTAGCCAAACATTAAGGGCCATAATAAGCATGCCTGACAGGAAGATAGCTCCGCCGATTAATCTGACGACATACCCATTATGGCTCGCTTCTAGAGATTCAACAAAGCTATAAGTGAGAGTGCCATCGGTATTGACTGCACGCCACATTAAGCCTTGCATGATTCCGTTAACCCACATCGCTGCGATATATAGAACTGTACCAGCCGTTGCTAGCCAGAAGTGAAGGTTGATCAATGAAATACTGAACATTTCTTTCACACCGAATAGGCGAGGGATTAGATGGTATGTTGCACCGATCGAGATCATAGCTACCCAGCCTAATGCTCCAGAGTGAACGTGGCCAATAGTCCAGTCTGTGTTATGTGATAGCGCATTCACGGTTTTAATCGCCATCATCGGACCTTCAAATGTCGACATTCCGTAGAAAGAAAGTGATACAACAAGGAAGCGTAGAATAGGGTCAGTTCGTAGTTTGTCCCAAGCACCAGATAGCGTCATCATACCATTGATCATGCCACCCCAAGATGGAGCAAGAAGAACAAGAGACATAACCATGCCGGCTGTTTGTGCCCAATCTGGAAGTGCGCTGTAGTGAAGGTGATGGGATCCAGCCCAAACATAAAGCGAGATTAAGGCCCAAAAATGGACAATAGATAAGCGGTAAGAATAAACAGGTCGTCCAGCTTGTTTTGGAACGAAGTAATACATTATTCCTAGAAAGCCTGCAGTCAAGAAGAAACCTACTGCATTGTGGCCGTACCACCATTGCATCATTGCATCGACTGTGCCTGAGTATATAGAGTACGACTTCATAAAGGTAACTGGAATAGCCAAATTGTTACCGATATGGAGTACTGCAACCGTCAGGATGAAGCCACCGTAGAACCAGTTCGCAACATAAATATGTTTGGTTTTGCGCTTAGTGATAGTGCCAAAGAATAAAATCGCGTAAGAAACCCATACTAGTGCAATTAAGATATCAATTGGCCATTCAAGCTCAGCATATTCTTTTGTACTAGTGAAGCCCATTGGAAGAGTTATTGCTGCTGCAACAATAACTGCTTGCCAGCCCCAGAATACGAATGATGCGAGAGAGTCTGAGATCAAACGTGCTTGACAGGTTCTCTGTACAACGTATAACGATGTTGCAAACAATGCGGAACCGCCAAAGGCGAAGATGACCGCGTTAGTGTGCAGTGGTCGAATACGGCCAAAACTCAAGTATTGGTTGTCGAAGTTTAACTCCGGCCAAACTAATTGAGCGGCGATAAATACGCCTGCAGCCATGCCGACAATTCCCCATACCACCGTCATCACGGCGAATTGTCGTACAACTTTATAGTTGTAAGTGATTGGGTTGATCTCGTTGCTCATTATTGAAGATCCATTCAGTTGCGTTTTCGAGGCTTGCTTTAATTCGAATCAAAGCGTTCAGAAGCTGGTCGGAAATCAGCACTTAGTTTATTTGCCATTGTGATCTAGGGCAAAAACCTAGATGGCGCGAAGAATAAATGTAGCACTATGCAAAATCAACCAAATCTGCCGCTAAATTGATTTCGCTCAAGAGTTTAGTTCAACTTTAGAAAGATGAACAAAAAGCGAACAGTTGTAGGGCTAAAGCTGAAACCTCAGCCCTGATGCGGGGTTTAATGACGGGAGTCAAGAAGAGTGACGTGTTCTTCTCTTTCAAGCATCAGCGAAAGCTTAGACATAGCTTCTTTTCGCTCGGAAGATTCGAACCATTTATCCCAGTCTAATTTACTACGCCACTTGCAAAGAATGACGTGGTGACGAGGATTTTCGATATCACTTAAGGACTCTCCCGAGATAAAACCGGGGGCTTTTACTGAGGCTGCAAGCACCTCAAGTGCTGCATCTTCATAATTCTTTTCAAGTGTTTCAGCAATGTAGCGATTAATTATTACGCGAATCATACTTTATTCCGTTGTATCAATGTTTAAAATGCACTGTATAAATCATAGCTTAGAAAAACGAATATGGAATGTGATATAGAGTTAGATGCTACTGGATTATTGTGTCCGGAACCGGTCATGCTGCTGCATGAAAAAATGCCCGATATGGAAAGCGGTGCAGTATTAAAAGTGCGCGCGACAGATCCATCGACTACGCGAGACATTCCTCAATTTTGCAGATTTTTAGGGCACACCCTGCTTGAGCAGCACGAGGAAGACAAAGCTTTTATCTATTTTATTCAAAAAGCATAACGTTAATTGATTGTTGGGTGATCACTTCACTTTCATGTTGATAAGGCCCGCAGCGACAACAAATCCTGAACCTACGAATATTGCAAGTGTGATGGCCTCTCCCCAAAATGCCCACCCAATGTAAGCGGTGAAGATCAGCGACGTGTAGGTGTATTGTCCTATTTTTCCGGCTTCTGCCCGTTTGTAGGCATAGGTCACGAGTAATTGACCTAATGTGGCAACTCCGGCAAGCGTCAATAACAAGGTAAACTGATTAAAAGACGGTTCTGACCAGTTCTGAAGCGCAACCGGCAACGACGCTAAACTCGCAAACAAACCGAAGTAAAACACGGTTCGCAAGGCGGGCTCTCCGCCGCCCATCTTACGGATAGTGACTTTTGCCAACGCCGCGAGACACGCACCTAACAAACCAATTCCTACCAGAGATAGCGCATCGAATGTGGCTGACATATTCTGTTGAAGCTTAGGCTCACTAATAATGCACACACCTATGAAACCAAGAATGATGGCAAACCAAGTTGCTGCAGAACTTATTTCTTTTAGCCACAATGCTGCGATCAATGGGATAAAAAACGGTGTGCACAGTTTTAAAAGAATCGCCTCGGTAAAGTGCATGCGGCCCAAAATATAAAAGAAGCAGCTCATTGCACTGACACCTATCAAACCACGCACTAAGTGCAGATGCATTTGCTGGCTTTTAAAACCTGTAAAGCCAAACTGATGAATGATCAATGGGATGATGATAATGAGCGCGAGGGAGTTGCGGAAAAACACAATGGTTTCTGTACTCAGGTCGGCGCTCATATATTTTATAAGCGCCCCCATGATGGCAAAACAGATTTCACCGCCAATAATTGCGGCGATGGGTAGTGCTAATGACGAATTCATTCTGAATTTCCAAGAGCTCGATTTAATCGCTCTTGGAAACGCTTCTTCCCAATTTCACCAACAACTCTAAGTTGCTTCATTTCGTTTTGATTTGTATCGAAAAACAGATAAGAAGGCGGGCCAAATATTTCGTATTTTTCCATCAATGCAATGTTGCCTGCATCATTTTTAGTCATGTCTGCTTTGATGAGGTAAAACTGACCAAGCTTGTCGGCAATATCTTGTTGCGGAAAGACGTCTCTTTCCATAATGATGCAGCTAATACACCAGTCGGCATATATGTCTACAAAAGCAGGCTTGCCAGCAAGTTTTGCATTTTCTAGCTCGTTTTGAAGATCTTTTAAAGAGTAGACCTTGATAAACGGGAGCTTACTTTCACTCAGAACTGCACTGGTAAGCGGTCGCATAGGATCATTCGATCCTTTAATTGCTCCAAATAGCCAGAGCGCACCGATCAGCAACAGTAGCGAACCCAAAGTGTATTTGATGGCGCGGGTATGAATTTTGTGTGTTCTTTGAGTAAATACGTATATCGCGGCACCGACAGAAAGAACGCCCCAGAGTGCTAAACCTATGTTTCCTGGAACGAGACGGTTGATTAGCCAAACTGCAACGCCAAGCAATAGCATGCCAAAGATAAACTTGCTGTAGTTCATCCAAGCGCCTGCTTTCGGAATAAAACGCGCACCACCTACTGCCACAATAATCAACGGAACGCCCATGCCAAGCCCTAAACTAAATAGCGACACAAAACCAAGTCCAGCATCATTGCTTGTACTGATATAAATGAGAGCGCCGGCAAGGGGAGCAGACACGCATGGCGATACCAGTAGGGCAGATAGGGCGCCGATGAAGAAAACACTCGCTATTTTTCCGCCGCTCAGTTTAGCGCTCTGGTTCTGTAGTCGATCACGAAGAAAAGCTGGGAGTTGCAGTTCATATAGTCCAAACATCGCCGCAGCGAGTGCTATGAATACAATCGCAAAAAAGATAAGAACAATCGGGCTTTGCATTGTTGCTTGAAGGTTCGCGCTTGCACCTAATAAGCCGACTGTTAGGCCGAAAGCTGCGTAGGTGAGTGCCATGCCAGCGACATACGACAATGCGAGACTAAAATTGCGCCCCCAATTTTTTTGCGAGCTTTGATTATTGCCAGCCACAATCGTTGTGATAATCGGAATCATCGGCAGTACGCAGGGCGTAAAGGTTAATCCGAGGCCAAGCAAAAAGAATATAGCTGCTGTTGCTAAGGCAGAGTTCTCCTGCATGAATGAGAATATCGAAGAAGCATCGTCTGTACTTAAACTTAGTGATTTTGCCTTGATTTGTGCTTCGATGTCTTCGAGCACTGGGGCCGGTGCATTTTCTACGGGAAAGTAGAGTACTGTCTTTGCTTGCGGTGGATAGCATAGGCCAGCGACAGCGCAGCCTTGGTAAGTGATTTTGATTTCCGTTTCTTTAGCATCGCTAATGAGCGTGACTGGTAATTCCATTTGAAGTTCGTTGTACACAACACGTGTCATCCCGAAATAGGGGTCGTTCTCTTCAATCCCTGAGTCTGAAAAATTAGGTGTGCCGAGTGTCGCGTTGGAATCTAGTAGGCTGACCTCGATTTTGCTTTGGTATAAATAATAGCCTTCGGTAATTTTCCAAGATGTTCTGAGCCCTTTAGATGTCACTTGAACATCAAAAATAAATGCCTCGTCAACGGGTAAAAATTGCGAATTGCTTGCGCCAAAGCCGTCTGAATCTAAATCAAAATTGAAGGAAGCATTAGCAGCACTAGAAAATACTGAAAAAGAGAGGAGTAACAGAGTCCATAAACGAGCTTTAATGTGTGAGTCGAGTATGCGACGTGCTGTTTTTATCATAACCACTTGATGTTCCCAGAAAATATTCAACGCCAATACGAACACAAATAATGCAAAAGGTTCCAATTGAAACTTAAGAGGCGCAATAGAATCGGCTATGATACCGCGCTTTATTAGAACTGGCTCTAATTATTAGTAAACCACGACATATGATTGACTGCGTTAGTGCACAAAATTTCAGTGAAATCTTCAATCGGCAATTCGAAGAAACTGAAAATACAGTAGTTGTGATAGGGGCTTCTGAGCCTTATTACGTTCCCGCACAAATGACTGCGAGTTTCTCGGGCGGTGAAGGTATTGCAGTGAGTGCTAAATCTCGCATTTTTTCTCGAAGTGACTATCCTGCCAGCGTAATGCATGAGGTCGCGCATTGGTGTATCGCCGGCAAAGAACGGCGTACTCAATTAGATTATGGCTATTGGTATGAGCCCGATGGTCGCGATGAAGCGCAGCAATCTGTCTTTGAGCGGGTTGAGGTAAAACCTCAAGCCTTGGAGCGAATTTTATGTTGTGCAGCAGGATTTCGTTTTCGTCTTTCGGCAGACAATGCGAACGACCCTTTATGTCGGCCAAGCAGTGCTTTCGTAGCAGATGTGCAAGAACAAACGATAAAGTATCTCGTGGAGGGCTTACCTGATAGGGCGGCTAAATTCGCAGAAGCACTAAATGCCGTGTTTAAACCTCAGACCTGCTATTTAAATTTAAGCAGTTATGTAGAAAGCGATCTGTTATAGTGTTCGGCCATTGAACGGCACACACCCGTGATCAGTGTTATTGAATTATTTTATGTAGGCGTTTTAAAGCATGTTTGGTGGCCTTTTTAAGTCAAAAACCTCCCCTGAAAATAAACAAGAGTCGCAGCAGAAACCGCGCTCTAGTTCATCTAAAGCAAAGGCCTCGCAAAAGACAGGTAAGCCTAAGAGTAATCAACGCTCCTCTAATCAACGTGCTAAGACTAAAACGCCTGAGCCAGCGTGGAACCCTTCCCAATATAAAGTCGACCCTGCTGAGGGCAAGACGAGGTTCCATGATTTAAATCTTGAGAATGAATTGCTGCACGCAATTGCTGATTTGAAGTATCAGTATTGTAGTGAGATTCAAGCTGCATCTTTACCGTACACACTTCAAGGCCATGACTTTATTGGTAAAGCACAAACTGGTACCGGTAAGACAGCGGCGTTTTTAATCACCATTATTAACGATTTGATGCTGCGCCGTATTCCTTCTGAAGAACGATATGCGAGTGAACCACGTGCACTTATTCTTGCTCCAACGCGCGAGCTAGCCCTTCAAATTGAAAAAGATGC
Organism: Oleiphilus sp. HI0125; assembly: GCF_001635355.1. Taxonomy (NCBI): domain Bacteria; kingdom Pseudomonadati; phylum Pseudomonadota; class Gammaproteobacteria; order Oceanospirillales; family Oleiphilaceae; genus Oleiphilus; species Oleiphilus sp. HI0125. The sequence continues at coordinate 22,977 of NZ_LWGF01000200.1, read as the reverse complement.
AAAGGCGCTGACGAAATATGCCGGTTTAAATATTTACTCTGTTTTAGGCGGCATTGATTACCAAAAGCAACGCGATTTTGTCAGAAACAACGTGATTGATATTTTGGTGGCGACGCCAGGTCGTCTTATTGATTTCCTTAACAGCGGTGATCTGTATCTCGATCAAGTCGACACATTAGTGATTGATGAAGCGGATCGAATGCTCGATATGGGCTTTATTCCAGATGTGAAGCGCATTCTTGGTCGTTGTCCGAAGGTTGATCGTCGACAAACCTTGTTGTTTAGTGCGACGTTTAATCAAGATGTCTTGAATTTATGTCAGCGTTGGACGCGCAATCCAATACATATAGAAATTGAAGCAGAGCAGCTAACGACTGAAAAGGTTGATCAGAAGATATTTATGGTTTCTTCTGATGAGAAGCTAGAAATTATTTGTCGATACATCGATCAAAATGATGTGCGTCGCGCCATTATTTTTGGTAACCGTCGCGATGAAACAAGACGTTTAGAGGCTGCTCTAAAAGCGAAGGGTATCAAAGCCGCTTTGCTGTCTGGAGAGGTTCCTCAGCATAAGCGTATTAAAACACTCGAGCAGTTTAAAAACGGAAGTATTGAGATTTTAGTTGCTACGGATGTAGCAGGACGCGGTATTCATGTTGACGGCGTGAGTCATGTATTTAACTATAATCTTCCGGATGATCCTGAAGATTATGTGCATCGTATCGGCCGAACTGGACGCGCGAACGAAACAGGAGTTTCTATCTCTTTTGCCTGCGAAGATGATGCATTTTTGTTGCCTGAGTTAGAACAATATATTGGCATGAAGTTAAACTGCGAATATCCTGCACATCTACTCGATAAAAATAATAGTTAATACATTGCTGGTTGATCTTGGCCAGTACTGAGGTGCTTTTGAAGATCGTCGCTGATGAAAATATTCCTCTTCTAGGTCGCTTTTTTAGCGACCTGGGTCAACTACAGGCGATGCCTGGACGAGAAATTACAAACGCAGATTTAAAGGACGCCGATATTCTTTTAGTGCGGTCCGTGACTGCGGTGAATGAAGAACTCTTGGCCAGCAGCAAGGTTCGATTCGTCGGCTCGTGCACGGCGGGCATTGACCATGTCGATACCGATTTCTTATCAAACAATAATATTCGATTTGCGAGTGCGCCCGGCGCAAATGCTAACTCCGTTGTCGAATACATATTGAGTTGTATTTCAATTCTTGCTGATACGCATGACGTTGATTATGAGCATACATCGGTAGGTATTGTTGGTTATGGAAATGTCGGTAGTTTACTTGATAAAAAACTACGTAAACTGGGCGTTAAGACCTGCGTTTATGACCCGTTTGTTAGTTCTGATACGCGAAGCTTCAATACTTTAGAAGAAGTGCTCGAATGTGATGTGGTGAGTCTTCATGTGCCTTTGACAGATCATGCCGAATATCCGACGCGTTACATGATCGATGAGGCGCAGTTAGACGTTTTGAACGGCTCGCAAGTGTTGATCAATACTGCTCGAGGTGGAGTGATTCGTGAATCGGCATTGAAGAAGCGCCTAAGCCAAGATAACCCGCCCACGGTGATCTTAGACGTTTGGGAAAACGAGCCAAATATTGATGTTGAATTAGCAAAGATGGTGTATTTAGGGACACCTCATATCGCAGGTTATAGTTTCGACGGAAAAGTCTCCGGAACAGAGCGTATCTATCAATCAGTTTGTCATTTATTAGGGCTACCCACTAGGCATTCCCTTGGTCAGTTCTTGGAAGAACCGCCTTTATCGAGAATGTCATTTACTTCAAATGCTGATACTAATTGGTGTCTACACACGGCGATTCGAGCTTGTTTCGATGTCCGTCATGATTCGGGGCAGTTGATGCGTGTGTTGCAAGGAACTGAGCCTGAACGTACCAAGGGCTTTGATGCTCTAAGAAAAAATTACCGTTGTCGTCGCGAGTTTTCTGGTGTGAAAATTCAATTAAAACAGGGTGATTCTGAGTTGTTTTCGAAGTTCAAAAGTCTAGGGTTCAATATCAAATAAATTTTTCTTTGGCGCCAAATTCACAGAGAGGTGATGCTGCCGTGCAGACAGTTGTTCAACAAAGATATCCTGAAAAATTGAGTTTCAGTGATTTACGTGTTCCTACTGGTATGCCGCTTACTTTAGATTTGGCAGCCCCAGCTCGTCGTGAGCAGGTACGTTTAATTGGTGTTGAAAAAGATACGGCTTTAATCGTGTCTTTACCTGAAAAGGCATTGAAAGATCTTTTAAATGAAGGTTCTCTGTTAAAAGCACGATTCTTGTTGAAAACTGGCTTTGTTAATTTTGGGGTACGCGTGTTGGCATTGGTTTCTGAGCCATTTCCGCATATGTTTTTGTCATATCCCAGTATGATTGAAATGCGAAAAGTGCGCAGTGCAGAGCGCGTCACGACGCGAATCATGGCGAACATAGATAGCCATTTTAATATCGATGCAACATGGCCAAAAGATGGAATCATTGAAGACCTAAGCAAAACGGGTGCAAAAATCAGATCTCGTGATCGGCTAGGTGAGTTTGGTCATGAGTTGTTGTTGGAGTTTGATCTAGTATTGCCAGACATGACGCGCAACGTTCGCTTATCTGCGATTATTCGAAATGCGCATGTTGAGTCGGAAGTTGTCGGCGAACCGCATTTTGTTTTTGGCGTGCAGTTTTTAGAAATGAGCGAAGATGCGCGTCTGACCCTCAATAATTTCATTTATGAGCAAAGATAAGCTCCGAAGTATATGAGCCATTCAAAAAGATTTACCGTTGCTCTGGTCATTAACCCTGTAGCAGGTTTAGGCGGACCAAGCGGATTTAAAGGTAGTGATGCCGTTGATACCGCGGAGCGAGCAAGAGCACTTGGTATCACAAGTGCCATTCCAGGCAAGATTCAGCAAATCATAGAAGGCCTATCAGATAGCCTTGATCAGATTGAATTTCTGATTCCAAGCGGAACAATGGGAGAAGACTATTTTACTCAGCTAGATCATGCCAAATTAATGTATAAGGTTGTGTATTCCGCGCCGAGTGAGACCACTGCACAGCACACGCAAGAGGCTGTGAATATCTTATCTTCATTTAGTCCGGACTTGCTGTTGTTCGCTGGTGGAGATGGCACGGCTCGAGATGTTTGTGCGTCCATAAACAACGAGCAGGTATGTCTGGGCATACCGAGTGGTGTGAAGATGCACTCTGGTGTTTTCGCTATCACGCCTCAAGCAGTTGTGTCGATCATAAAGAGCATGTTGGCGCGTAAGCTCGTTGCGGTGACTGAAGCTGAGGTGCGTGATATTGACGAACGATCCTTTCAAGAGGGGCGGGTTGTTACCAAGCACTTTGGTGAGTTGCTTGTTCCCGATGATCAATTGTTGGTGCAATGCGTAAAGTGTAGCGGTTTGCCTGATGATCAGTTATCGCTAGATGACATTGCGGCATTCGTCTCTGAGACGCTCGAGGATGATGTACTTTATCTCTTTGGTTCTGGTGGTAGCTTACGACATATTAAAGAGTTCGTCGGCATTGATGAGCCAACCTTGCTTGGTGTGGATGCCTGGTATAACGGAGAGTGTATTGCGAAGGATGCGAACGAACCAGTATTGATTGATTTACTTGGCAATTATCCAAAGGCAAAGTTGTTTTTGTCTGTGATTGGAGGGCAGGGAGTAGTATTAGGCCGCGGTAATCAGCAGCTAAGCGTTCGCGTGTTAAGAATGCTTGGCATTACCAACATTCAATTTGTCGGGACGCAAGAAAAGCTTCATGCGTTAGAGGGTAAAGCACTGCAGGTCGATAGTGGAGACGATGCTCTGAACCAAGAGATTAGTGGTTATCGGCCCATTTTATGTGGCTATCACGACTACGTCTTGTACGACATCGCTTACAGTGCATAAGTTCGTCTATTTATTTTTGTACTCTGAAAACAAATGAATCATCAAGCGAGCCAAGTGAGTCGAGGTCCCATTCTTCAAAGCAATTCTAAGGATCTCTACATTAGGAAGCTTGTTGTCCTCTTCGGCTAACTCATCGCTTAGATGATTGAGCAATCTTAGTCCTAGGGCGCTAAGCGTCGCCTGCTCAATCGCTTCTTGTCGAAGCGTTGACTCAAAGCTCATGTATCCTTCGCTTTCTAGCCACAACATTGCTCCGAAACAGGCCTGAAAACGAGGGCTATGAAGCCCAAATTCGTCAGGATTATCTGGGCCTGCAACGTCTTCAACAAAAACCGAACTTTTTACAGGAAAGCTCTGATAAAGCTGCAATAGTACGACCGCGCAATCGCGATAAAACTCTTCAATGTGTATGTCGTACATGCTTTATTCTGTTTCAGGAAGCTGCTTGTAGGTCTGTAAAAATTTTTCGAAACGCGCAATCGCATCTCGAAGTACATCTTCACGCGGTAGGAATACAAAACGGAAATGTTGAGTGTCTTGCAAATTAAAGCCAGTACCATGCACGATGAGAATTTTTTGTTGTTTGAGCAAGTCGAGTACTAGTTGTTCGTCGTTGTAGACTTTGTGAACTTCAGGGTCTAGCTTCACGAACATGTAAAGTGCGCCTTCTGGCTTAGTACATTGTACGCCGGGAATCTTATTCAACAGCTCGTAAGCCAGATTACGTTGCTCGTAGAAGCGACCACCGGGGATGATCAGATCATTAATGCTCTGGTATCCACCAAGAGCGGTCTGAACGGCATACTGTGCTGGAACGTTTGCGCACAAACGCATTGAAGCCAACATATCTAATCCATCGATGAAGTCAGACGCTAAATGTTTAGGGCCTGAGATCATAAGCCAGCCAGAGCGATAGCCCGCTGCACGATAAGATTTTGATAAGCCATTAAAGGTAAGTGTGATGACATCATTCGACATTCCTGCCATCGGGAAGTGCACAGCATCATCATATAAAATTTTGTCGTAGATCTCGTCAGCAAGAAGAATCAAGTTATGTTCGCGGGCAAGATCAACAATCTGAGAGAGCAACGCTTTTGAATACACTGCTCCGGTTGGGTTATTGGGGTTAATAACTACGATGGCCTTGGTGTTTTCTGATATCTTCGATTTGATATCATCAATACTTGGCTCCCAGTTCTGTGTCTCATCACACTTGTAGTGAACTGCGTTGCCGCCACTCAGCGTGACCGCCGCCGTCCAAAGTGGGTAGTCGGGAGATGGAATTAGCACTTCGTCACCGTTGTTAAGCATGGCCTGCATAGCCATCACAATCAGCTCGCTCGCACCATTCCCTAAATAGATGTCTTCAATATCGACACCTAAAATTCCACGGGCTTGGTAGTGCTGCATGACAGCTTTTCTACCAGAGTATAAGCCCTTGGAATCACAATAACCTTGTGCGTTAGGAAGGTTGCGAATCACATCTGTTTGAATTTCTTCGGGGACGTCAAAATCAAACGGTGCTGGATTGCCGATGTTGAGTTTGAGAATACGATGCCCCTCTTCTTCGAGACGACGTGCTTCGCGGGCAACTTCGCCGCGAATGTCATAACACACGTTGTCGAGTTTTGAGGATTTCTTAATGCTTTTCATCGTTTTCTCTTTGTTTATTAAAGGTATTTATTAAGCCTAGAAGCCATTCTATATAAATAAAGGAATATTGGAATGCTTAGGGAGGTATCCGCGCGCCTATCTTTGTAGTTGCTTACAACAAATTTTGGATGGCAGCGTTTTCGGGGGCGCTAGCGATTAACTCGTTAGTGGTCATTCCGAGCTCTGATTTAAAAAAACGGCGGAAACCTGAGATCGTTTGAAATCCGAGAAGTTCGGAGGTTGTCTCAATGCTTTTGTTTTGTTGGATAAGAAATACTTTTGCCAACTCTATACGAGCTTGAGATGAGAGCTCGGAAAATGACGTGCCGAGTAGGCTGAGTTTTTTCTGAAGTCCGCGGGGGGAAATGCTAAGTATCGTCGACAGAGTCGAGCCATTGAACGAATCAGGAAGATGTCGAATCAATTGCGTACTTGTTCGATAGTCAAAGCTCCAATATCTCTCAGCATTACGCGCGCTATCAACGCATTTTTTGATGTAGGTTTTATGCAATGTATGATTTGAAGTTTTTAAGCCCACATCGCTTAGCTCGTTTTTAAATTCGAGAATAGACAATGGGGCGTTGAACTCAATGTTCAGACCAAACAGCTCGGAGTATGCGTCTGCGTAACTTGGCTTATCGAAGTCTAACCAGACTTTGCATGGGGAGATTGAATGGCAAAGACTGTCGCGTGCAAGGTTAACTAAATAAATGAAGACCGCTTCAGCGCAAAAACGTCTTTGATGTTCCGACACGTTTTTCTTGTAGGGATAGTTTAGTGCGATTGAAATAGAGTCACTGCTTTCAAACGTAGTTAAGTAATACGAAGCACCTTGCATGTAATGCAAATCGTTAATTATTTGCATTGCGTTGCCGAACGATGGTGCGGTCATTAGCGCGCGCGAAAAATCACACAAGGCGTAGGGGCACAGCAGTCTTCCGTAGTGGAGCCCTATGTCGGAGCTAGGGTCGTTTTCATAGATCGAACCCACCAAATGACCATAAGCATCTCGTGACTCTTCACTCATGCCAAAATTATTGACGATGCGTTCAGCGTCTAATGGTCGCGGCTTGAGTGGTTCAGGAGCAAGCTCCATCAGCAAGCGAAAATAAATTTCATCTAGCATGGCTTTCGTTCGGCGAAAAAAGAATTAAATAAAGTCTTCATTGAAGAAAAGAGAAGAGAGCCCTCTCGTAGTCAAGGTGCATTAATTATTGTTGCTCTAACAGCATTGCACTCAAGTCCCGAAATATTAACTTAGCTACTCTCAAGCAACTGTGCAGACAATCTCACTTTTATGACTTATTAGAATTCGTGCGCGTTATTCTATGAAAACAATGGATCTTGAATTGATCTGGCTCAAGCCTGCAGGAGAACTCCTTTGATAGCCTGAATGTACTAACTAAGGAGACAGAAATATGTATATAGATGAAACAATCATTGCGGGCGTAATTGTCGTTCTTGGAACTATCGGGTTTCTAGGTGGTTTTGCAGCATTTGTTTACAAAGATGCGCACAAGAAAAAATCTGTTTAGTTGTCAGAATTAAGCAAGAAATGGAACGTCAAGGTTTTGGCATTCTATTTCGAATGGATGTGCTTACTCCATTTCTCGCAGTCAAGTTATTGTTTTTAATATAGAAAAAATCCTTGGTATCAGTTTTGTATAAGAATTGACCACTTTTGTGGAGGTTCACAATGCGCAGATATTCTTTTACTCAAACAGAGCTGTACACACTCATTTTATTTATCGCCGTCATCGCAGCGTTGGCCGTGTTGCTTGGCTTTAATATCGCTTGGCAGTTTAATCAAAGCACTGCTAAAGCTCCTCTCGTTTTATCCCATCAAATTGAATCAGAACAGCTAGAGGTCACATCCAATGGGCCCAACTCAGATAGCGATGCACAGACGTATTTGTCATACGAGGGGCTGACTTCAACGGAAGTGTTTGATGCCGTCCCTGCTATAAATTCTGTTTCTGTAGCGGATGATGCACCTCTGCTTAAGTCAGACTCAGGGTTCAGTCAGGCGAACAAAGCTGAGGCTTTCGTGACTGAAGGTGCCACTGGTTTTTCGCTTCAGCTTGCCGCGTTTTCTGAAAAAAAGAGAGCAATAGCTTCTGCGAAAAATCATCGAGATGCCTATGAAGATCTAAGAGTGTTGGTGAGAGAAGTTGATGGTAAACAGTATTTTTCCGTGGTGGTTGGGCAGTTTCCAACTAAAAGTGCTGCGAAATTAATGCAACGAAATATGATGTCTAATACTGGAATATCTAGTTATGTCATTCAGCGTAATGGCGCTCAGCGTGAGATCAACCTAAGTTCTTAATTTTGTGGAGGAGATAAGCTCCTGACACTGATGGTCAGGAGCTTGGCGTAATTACGCTTTTTTACGACGTGTTGCCGCTAATCCTGCTAGCCCGATAGCAAACAAAGCTAAAGTGCCCGGCTCAGATACTTCAACATCGTTGATTTCTCTGAACAGTTTTGTTCTCAATGCAGCTTCAAAGTCAGTGCTGAAGTTGTTCGCAGTAACAAAAAAACCTCCGCCAGCAGTGGTTAAGCTTGTTAAAAAGTTTTGTCCACTCGCGTTGGTCAATGCATCCCCTACACCAATGGCGTTAACAGTAATACCGTTTGAATTCGCTGTTGTTGCTGCACTAATTGCTGCGTCATATGCACTCTCGCCCCCACAAGCATTACCACATACATTAGGGAAACCGTCTGTAGAGATATCGATGATTAAACTGTCACCATCAATTGAGTTTGATGTAATGCTGTTTGCGGCATCAGTAATAGCTTGGGCAGTATTAGTCGTGCCTGATGTATAGCTAAGACCGGTTGTCACGCCTCCGTCGAATAATCCACCAAACGCAGCGGCTTCTGTATCATTTGTCAAATGCGTCCATGAAATTGCTTCGGTTACACCAGATGAGAAGCGCCAAGCACTTACATACAATTCGTCATTTGATGTAACAACGTTCGTAAAAAAGTCATCTTGGAAAATGTTTTTATAGGCATCTAGTTGTGCGTTGTAATTGGTTGAGCCGATACTTCCTGAGCTGTCGATAACAAGCGCAAGCTCTATTACGGCGGCGTTTGCAGATGCGGCACTGAGAGAAATAGCAGCAGCAGTCGCTATTCCTTTTAATGCAGTTTTTAGTGTTTTCATTTTTTAATCCCTTTAGTTATGAACCTTGATCGGTTTTCTCCGTTTCCTTGGAGTTTTCCAGACTGCGAACCGGGTTGTGCAGAAATTGCACAACGTAAGCGTAGAGTGCAATTATTAAGGCATTTTTACAAGTCCAAGCGAGTGATGGATTGCGAATAAGCTTCTAAAACTTGAAGTAATTCATGCTTGGCAATGAGGAGCGCTTAGGAAAGTGCTGCTATCGTTCAAATAATTTGAAGTAAAGCCTTAAAAATATGGTGTTAAACCTTAGTGAACTGCTTAATAAACTTGTCTCCGTTCTGAAAGATAATTCAATTTAGGAGATGGAATCATGAGTGCAACAAAACTATTAACATCAGTTGATCAGGCGTTAACAGGGCCAAACTTACAATCGATATTCGACATTGTTGGTCGAGTTGGTTTAGCTGCTATATTTTTATTGGCGGGTATTAGTAAGGTTCAAAATTTTTCAGGCACTGCTCAGTACATGGCATCAGTAGGCTTATCTGAAGCCTTGCTGCCATTAGTCATAGCATTTGAAATTGGTGCAGCGATTGCCCTGATAATTGGATTTCAAACGCGTTTAGTCGCTATCTCGTTAGCAATTTTCTGTGTTGTAAGCGGATTTATGTTTCACGGAAATTTAGAAGATCAGATGCAATTCATCTTGTTCTACAAAAATATCGCGATGGCAGGAGGCTTTCTAGTGCTTGCTGCGCAGGGAGCGGGGAAGTTTAGTTTGGATGCAAAGCTATTACGTTAAGCTTGTCCATTAGATGAAAAAGCCAAGACAGTGTCTTGGCTTTTTATTATGTATCACTCTGTTTAGTTAGCTCTGCATGGTCTAAGTGATCAAAGCTTCGACCGTAGATTTCTAGATCCATATCCAAATCGTAGGCCAGTTTATTTTCTTCTAACTCCAGATTCATGCTCATTGATGTAGTTAAAGCCTTTTCTCGCATGAAAACGCTCTGTGCTATGTGTCCTTCGCGGTCTCGGCCGCGGAGTTTGAATGCCCAACCATTCTCTGTTTTCTCAACTTTACCTTCTAGTACGACTGAAACGCCTCGTGGAATAGCTAAAGTGTGAATAACTAAATCGTTCTCTTTGTCCCACATCCAATAGCCGCATTGGTCGTGAAGATGCTTGTTGTCACGTATACGATGAACGATTTGGTGATAATAAACACCGACAAGTTCTTGCTCTTCTGCGTTATCAACATCACCGATGGGGGTGTAAGTTACGGTTTCTCGGTAAGTGTTTTTCTCAGTTCCATCTGGCTCGGGGGAGGTGTCAGAGCCTTTGTCGCCGATCCATGTGCCAACTAGTAATGCAAGAGGTCCTAGATGTTCAAAATTATTCATAGTGTTCGCCGAAAATGTATTGACCAATGAGTATAGACTTAAAACTGTTCTTCATAGCTGTTGATGGATGCGAATTCCTCGACTGTGCCGTCTTTATTCATTAACCATACTTTATACGCTTGAAATCGATCCCCATCTTCCATACCAGCTGAACCTATTGGCATTCCGGGTACGCTTAATCCAAGTGCTCCAGGGGGAGGGTTGTCGAGAAATTGTTTCATCGAAATAGGAGGTACGTGGCCTTCGAAAACGTAGTTGCCCGCTACACCGGTATGACATGATCGTAGCTTTGGATGTATACCAAACTTATCTTTGATGCCGTTCAGTTGAGTGTGGTTAATGGGATTTGTTTGAAAGCCGGTTTTGTCTAGATGATCTATCCAGCCGTTACAGCAGCCGCAATGCTCTGATTTGTATACATCTATCGCGGTTTCTTGTACAAACTTTTCATCACCTGAAGAGGCAACGGACAAGGAATAAGATACGGTAAGCAATAGAGTAAGGAGTATGCGCATAGTCTAAATCCATAAATCGGAAGCGTTAGCTGTAAATACTAAAAAAAGCTTAACTTAAATGATTATCGAACGAAATAAGACTCCCTTTGTCTTGAATAAGTTCACTCCATTGTTTTACAAATTTGCCCGTACTTTGGTTCAAACTGTAGCCATTTATTTTCCCTGCTCCGCTGCTGGTAACAAATGCAAGATTTGAGGGGCTAATTCCACAAACATCGTGTGATCTTAGTTGATTGACTAAGGTCATTGTTTCGCTGTCCCAGAACGATATCAGACCTGCTCTTGGATCGCTTGCAGCAAAGTAACGACCAGAACTCTCAAATCGAATACTTCCGACATAATTGCTCGTATTTGCTTGTTTGTCTGGCAGTTGAGTAGCTAGCCTTAACTCTTCACCTAATTGAGTTTTCCCGATACAAGAACCCTGAGTATGAATTCTTCCCTGTTGTTGAGAACCAAATACAACGACGTCCTGCTTGTTTACGTCGATATGTCGAATACTAAGCTGATGGTGTTTTCTAGAAAGAGACCTTTGTTCTATCAACTCGCCGGATGCAACATCGATATACGAGAGGTTAGGGTGCATTGAGTCTATGTTTAGTTTTTTTCTCCCTGTGTTTGGGTGGGTGCGAATACCTCCATTGGCAACAACTAGGTAGTCCAGCTTGTGTAGCGTAGCGAGTTCATGTGGCCCAATTCCATGTGAGGCGTGATGCTGCAGAAGTCGGAACTCGTCTCTCACGTCTCTAATTCCGATTAAACCTTCCCCTGTTTCGAAGTTTTGTTCAGTTGTAAAAAGCAAATTGCCGTCACGACTAAAGCAAGCATGACCGAAAAAATGGGTGTTCTTCGGTGATTCTATTTGGACTAATTTTTCGAGTGAGTATGCGTCAGCGATAGTGAGATAAGTTTGAGGTCGTCTCGCGACCGCCACTACCATTGATTTATTGGGATTAAACAGGACTTGATGCGCCCGCCCTGGAAGCTCAAGTAGTTGTGGGGGGCTGTTGTTCTCTAACTTACAGAGTGCGAAGCGATCTCCTATTTTTATAGCACTTAAGATTGCATCGTTTTGTTTTGTATCGAATGCCGAAGATACTGAAGGCAGTGCAATAAGGCCTGTGCAAAGCGTCAACCCGTCTATTAAAAATTGTCTGCGGCGCATTAATCACCATCGCGACTATTGAAGCCTAAATGAATGCCCATCTTGGTCAGCGTGTTTTCTAACTCCGAATGAGCATGAATTAAGTCCTGCGCAATGTCTTTTAGCTCTCTGTACTGTTCGTTACTTTTTATCGCCTTTGCTAAAGGTAGGTTTATGCTCATTAGACGGTTTTTCGCACTTTCTAAAATAGAAGTGGTTGATGATAACTCTGCGTTAGGTATGTTTTTTTGCAGCGTTTCGATCATGGCAATGCTAACGTCTAAATTCTCAGTGATGAAGGGGAGAGAAAGGCCACTTCTCCAAGCTTCGAGACGTTGAAATTTTGCTTTTTTTGCGGAGCTGCCCATCGGTCGTAGCAATTTCAAAGCGCTAATAACTTCGAGGTTTTCAGCGGCTCCTTTCAGTAGCGCTGTTGCAGCATCGATCTCATCTTCAAAGAAACCGTCTAGTTGTCTTGGATCCTCAAATTGTTTGCGCATTGACTCTTTCCATTCAACAGCAAGCTCACTGCTGATACGGAGAAGATTTTGTGTATGTAGCGCGAGTAGTTCGCACGATCTGTTACCAATTGGCTCTTTTGAATATAGGATACGCTCTAGTACATTTAAGGCCCCAATACTAAATCGGCTAGTCGGGAACTCTTGCTCACTAAGAGCTATATCTGTATTTTTTTTGAATTCGTGAATACGTTTTCCTGAATAGCCTTTTTTGTCAGGCCAAAACTGAATACTTACATCGCGTTTTGCATATGAAATGGGACCAAAACGAATATGTTGGACAGCTTGCCAAGCAACCCCAAACTCAGCATAGCTGTTTTTGAAACTACTATATGCTTGAGTGTCTTTTTTGTTTCTACAGAATTTCACTCTGGCTTTATTTAGACTTGATGCGCTTGATTGTAGTCTTTCATAACCGGGAATAATCTGTGTGTTTACAACGTCTGAATTGAATGAGTTCCAATCGGCGTTGGCGAGTGAGCAAGACGTAAAAAATAAGCACCCTAATAAAAAGGATTTATGTCGCATAAAAAGACTGGTCATCTAGAGTGACTCCACAAACTGGATCAGGTGGTTCTGATCAGACTGAGATAAATTGACGAATTGCGTTTTACTTTTTCTAGCTTCTCCGCCATGCCATAAAATAGCTTCTGTTACGGTTCTTGCTCGACCATCGTGCAATAGTCGTAACTGCTGGTTGACTTGCTTTTGGTATGCCAGGCCCCAAAGTGGGGGTGTACGCCATTCAGAGCCGTTTGCTTGATGCTCTATAAAGCCATCTGCTAACTTCTCGCCCATATCATGCAACAAGAAGTCTGAGTATGGCCATATGGTTTCGTTAACCGGCAGCGCTTGGATTTTTGAATCAAGAGTATAACTTGGTCGGTGACAGTCCGCGCAGCCAATATCGGAAAATAGTTGCTGACCTTTTATTCCTTTATCGTCTAAATTCACTCTTTTGGGCACGCTAGTCATCGAAGTGAAGTACAAAATACTTTGCATGACTTTGTCTGATGCTTCGTAGCCATCTTGTTGTTCTGTATTGCCGTGTGCTTGCGCCAAACAGTCAGTTTGTTGCTCGGTACAGTCTCCATAACCAGAAGGGAACCACTTCGAACCAACTCCAATGTCAGTGTGTAGGGCATTGGCGTTTTGCTGAGCAAGCGTGGCTTGTCCGGACTTCCAGCCAAAACGTCCTAGTTCTGATGAATTAGTATCTCTGCTGGGAACATAATTCGGTCTCCCAGAAATGCCATCGTTATTCGTATCATTAGGGTCTGCCCATTTTAGAATGTCTTCGTCGTCAATTGATTCAATTAGCCCTAGCCCAATTAATGCACCTGCCATTCGAGGTGATTGTTGTGTGCTTGGATGGAGAGAGTGATTGCTAGGGAATGATAGAGTGTATCGGGGTTCAAAAAGCGATACGGATGTATTTGAGGCTACTGACACCATTTGAGTTGAATAGTGAATCTCCAAATTAGCTTCTGCCTGTCCATTGGGGTAAGCAAAGGGCTGTATTTGCGTACCATAAAATGGGTCTTGACCGAACTCTGGGTTGTTTAGTCTGATCACTAACCCAACCGGATTGATCACGAGATTCTCTGAGAAATCAAGCTTTGCTCTTCCGTTTTTGACATGGCATTGGGCACAAGATCGCGCGTTGTATAAAGGGCCTAGACCATCACTAGCTTGGGTGCTTGAAGGCGCAAATACCCATAGTTTTTCGAATAAGGCTTGTCCTACTCTATAGTTTAAGCCTTCTTCTAGTCCGATGCCTTTGAAAGGCTGAAGGAACGTATCAGCGCCTGTATTAGAAGCACTTAACGAGCCGGCAGGGAGATGATGATTATAATCATCGCTTTTTGAAGTATGTTCCGCAGACGTAAAGGTGCTTACATAAAAAAGAGAGGCAACTAACAGGCTGCCAAACCCTAAAATCGTTATTGGTTTGCTTGTAATCATAAACAAAAAAACCGGGCTATTAAGCCCGGGAGAGAAGCGCCAAAATGGCAAACTGAATGTTAGTTATAGTTGAGCAATTTTTTAAAGTACTGCGCTTGGGTTGTCTAAGCTGTCAGAGCCTTCAACTTCGATCTCTTCAAGATTGAGAGCCACAACAATTTTTTCGATAGTTTTGGTTTGATCCACAAGAGCGTCCACGACGTCTTGAATTACTTTATTCCCTTCCGCATTGCCTTCACCAATTAAAACATCGAAGGTGTTTCCTTTGTTCGCTTCATCAACCATTACTTGCATCGCTGACATTGTAACGTCTAGTTTGTTGCGCATTTCTTGGTCTAGTTCGGCATCTTTTGCTGCGACAAGATCTGAAAGACTTGCGCCGTCGACAACTTCTCCGCTTACCTTAGTGTAAGAGCCAAGGTAAATATTTCTAATACCTAGTGCGTCGTTGAAGTGAGATGCATGCGTGTTATCTGCAAAGCAATCGTGCTCTTCTTCTGGGTCATGAAGCATTAGGCCAAGCTTGATACGTTCACCGGCAAGCTCGCCATAACTAAGACTACCCATACCTGTTAGCATGGTAGAAAGACCGCCATTATCACCTTTCGCAAGAAGTTGTTTGGTGGCTTCACCGTCTGCAGTCCATGCTGCAACAATATCTTCAAGATCAGAAATTAATAGTGTACTTGCAGCTTGAAGATACTCGCGACGACGGTCACAGTTGCCGTTAGTGCAGTTTTCTAGTGAGAAATCTGTTGCTGGACGTGCGCCCGCGCCTTGATTTGTTCCATTAAGATCTTGACCCCATAGCAGGAATTCAATGGCGTGGTATCCAGTTGCTACGTTCGATTCAACTTCATCAATTTCTTGAAGCTGTTCTGATAGCAACGCTGGCGTGATTGATGATGCATCTACTTCAACGCCACCAACGTTAAGCTTTGGATTGGCGATTATGTTTGCAGCGTAATATGGGTTTTCATCAGATTCAGTGCCATAACTAGCGTCAACGTAATCAATGAGGCCTTCGTCTAGTGGCCAAGCATTTACTTTGCCTTCCCAGTCATCAACATATGCGTTGCCAAACCGATATGCTTCGGTTTGTTGGTAAGGTACACGCGCTTCAATCCAAGCTGATTTTGCCGCCGCAAGCGACTCTTCAGATGGAGCGTCTAGCAAAGCTTTGATTGCAGTATCGAGTGTTTTTGCCGTGTTCAATGAGTCGCCATAGTTTGATTGAGCGATACTTACATATTGACTAACCACGTCAGTAGCCGTTGCTGTCTTTTGCGCTGGAGCTTCATCTACAGTACTGCACGCAGTGAGTAGAGCGCCTGAGATAATTGCAGCGCTAACAAGTTCAGTGTGTTCCATTTATTTCCCCAAAAAATGATTTATTTTTAGTTGTGCATGCCATGTTATTGCTAATGAGAATGATTAGCAATAACTATTTTATAAGGTGTTCATATTTTTTGTCCGTCAAGGTTTTCATAAAAGCAACAAGTGCTTTTATGCGTCGAGTGTCTAAAGCGGGTCCATGTTCTAGCTCCTTCAGTGAGATATTTTCCGACACTTCGGCGTCTAACCACCGTTGATTAGTTTCAGGGTTGGTTTGATTCTTTGAAGAACGGCTGTTGTATTTGTTGTAAAACCGCACCACTGTTTCAAGTTCGTTAAACACGCCGTTATGCATATATGGTGCTGTGATTGCAACGTTTCTAAGCGTAGGGACTTTAAACTTCCCATTTAGCTTGGCACGGTTTTCTGTATTTATTTTGTCGGTAGAGCCTAGGCCAAAATCTTGGCTTCGTGGAGGAGTGCCGTTAATTTTTCTCAACGCAATATTGCTTGGAACACCAATATTATGGTGCGTGTAGTCTGTAAATGTTTCTTGAGCGGCTATGTTGCTGGTATGAAGTTGGTGGCATTGATTGCAGTTCGTAAATTGCTGGGAGAAGAAGAGCGTCATACCTAAGTCTTCTTCAGCCGTCATTTGGTATTCTCCCCGAAGATACCGATCGTATTTTGAGTCAAATGGGGATAACTCCGTGCTTGTTTCATAATTCGCGATTGCTGTAATCGCTGCATCAAATAACTTGCCGTTTTCTTTAACAACTTGTTCGCCGAAGAGTTTCGAAAACGCGGAAAGGTAGTTTTGATTTTCTCGGATGCGTTGTGAAAATTCAGCGTCTGAACGAAGCCCCATTTCATCAGGGTTAAGGGGAGGGCCAGCCGCTTGCTCTTTTAGGTTGTTTGCACGACCGTCCCAAAATAGTCCGCCAATGTACTGACCTGAGTCATTTATATGAAATTCAGGTGTGAAGCTAGCATAGGCGGCACTCGGAGTATTTCGGTCACCGATACTTGTGTTATTTGCTCCAATTGAGCCGGCGCTTGCGGCATTGAGTGATCGTGGATCTGTAAAAGCCTTGTCTGGATGGTGGCAGCTTGCGCACGATTGATTTCTGTTTATTGATAAATTTTGATCAAAAAAAAGATTTTTGCCGAGCGATTGGAGCTCGCTTAGTTCGCTAGCATAGCTTGATACAGTGTATGCGAGTGTGGCGATACAAAATATTGAGAGTAATCGGATTTTCATTGTATGCGTTAGAGTTCTGTCAGTTTCCCCAAGAGTATAGATAAGTTAAAGCAAATGCGAATGATTTAGATCAAGTATTGATTAACCTTTATATGTGGCGATAATAGCGGCCGACTTATTGAGAGATCTTACTTTTGAAAAAATCGAACACTTTTCTGTCTGGTTCTGTAGCGCGCCAGCTATTGTCGATGACTTTTGCATCGTGGATTGCAATGGTTGCAGGGATGTTACTGTCCTTGGTCGATACCTATTTTTTAAGTCGTTTGAATGATGTGCATGTCCTTTCTGCAATGGGATTTGCTAGTTCAATTGGCTTGTTCATGTCTGCGATTGGTATCGGTTTATCGGTCGCTACTTCTGTGCTGGTGAGTCAAAAATTGACTCGCTCGGGAGAACACGCAGCGCATCAGTTATTTACATCTATTGTGTTGATGGGATTGCTCATTGGTTTGCTCGTGATGTCAGTCTTGTTATTAGGGTTGCCATTTATTTTATCCATTCTCGGTGCCAAGGGAGCGTCTTTTGATTACGCAACAAGCTATCTCCAGCTAACTTTGCTGGTATCCCCATTAGGTGTTTTAGCCATGATTTTCGCATCTGGCCTGCGCGCTGCAGCAATGGCCAAGGCATCGATGTGGATATCTTTGATTGCAACGATTGTGAATATCATATTGTGTCCAATCTTCATTGAATGGTTTGAGTGGGGAATAGAGGGGGCAGCATGTGCAACTATCGTTGCACGCTTTATCTCTTTTGGAATTGGTATTTGGTACTTCGGACACCAGTTGCGTTGGTTTAAACGAATTGATTTGATCTTCGTCAAACAAGAGTTTCCGGGCGTAAGACGAATTACAATGCCGGTGCTGATTTCAAATTGGTTCATGCCAGTGGGAAGTATGATCGTTGTTTGGATAGTTGCTGCTTATGGCGATGAGGCAATGGCGGGCATGGCCATTGTTGGTAGTTTAGGTCCAGTTTTGTTTTCAGTGTTTTTCTCGATCACCGGAGCTGCAGGCCCAATGGTGGGGCAAAACGTAGGCGCTAATCAGCCAGAGCGTGTGGGGCAGATCTACAGGTCTGGCCTATGTTTGATCGCATGTTACACCTTGATTATATGGGTTTTAGGCATGCTTAGTTATGATGCTATTGCAGATATGTATGATGTTGATGGCATAGCAGCAGGCATGATTATGATTTATTGCTTGGTGCAAATACCGCTATCTATGGGTATTGGAGCGATCGCTTTATCAAATGGTATTTTCAATAATCTCGGCAAGCCTAATTGGTCAATGCGCTTGAGTTTAGCGAGGGCAACAATGGGGACTTTATTGTTGTGTTATGTTGGTAGCGAATTGTTCGGTTTGTATGGAGCGCTGATTGGTTCAAGTCTGACGTTTTTCGTATTCGGCTTATTTGCAGTCGTTTTGGCAAATCGTTTGTTTTTTCGCACCTATCCTGACAGCCGGTTAGTTTTCTCGAATCGATACTAATTGTTTAAATTAATCTTATTATCAGTTTATAAC
This sequence comes from Oleiphilus sp. HI0125, assembly GCF_001635355.1. Taxonomy (NCBI): domain Bacteria; kingdom Pseudomonadati; phylum Pseudomonadota; class Gammaproteobacteria; order Oceanospirillales; family Oleiphilaceae; genus Oleiphilus; species Oleiphilus sp. HI0125. The sequence continues at coordinate 4,604 of NZ_LWGF01000200.1, read as the reverse complement.
GTAGTTTAAAAGCTGATTTTAACTAAGAATTCTAAGGTGATTAATATGCTTCAAGTCGGAGATAAACTTCCCGAGCACACATTTCAGTTGTTAAACGACGACGGGATGCAGAATCCAACAAGTTCTGAGCTATTTTCTGGTAAGAAGGTTGTGCTGTTTGCTGTGCCTGGAGCTTTTACGCCAACGTGTTCTGCAGCGCATTTGCCGAGCTATGTTGTGCATGCGGATGAGCTAAAGGGCAAAGGTGTCGATGCGATCATATGCACTTCAGTCAATGATGCATTTGTGATGAAGGCATGGGGAGATTCATCTAATGCTGAAAACCTATTGATGCTCGCTGACGGGGACGGAGAGTTTGCTAAAGCGATTGGCTTAGGTGTCGAGACAGGCGCGTTTGGCGGGATTCGCTCGCAGCGCTATTCAATGATTGTGGAAGATGGCGTAGTAACGGCTTTGAATATCGATCAACCTATGCAGTATGAAGTGAGCGGAGCTGAGGTCATCTTAGGTCAGCTCTAAATCGTGCTCTTCAGAAAGGGAGAGGTTTAATGAGTTTGATGATCTCTCCAGTTTTAATGGCTGAATCAAGTGACTCAGCCATTCTCTCTGTTTCTTGTAGAACTGTGTTCCAATATTTTTGTCTTGTTGTGACGTCTAAGTCTACGAAGTCGTTTCTGTCCGGGATCTTTCCGTAGGGTAGAGCGCTAATAAAGTCTTTCGATGGGCAAATGAGCACTGTTCTGTCGTAGTGTTCACTTCTCGCAACTCTCTTTGAGCTTTTATCAAACCAACCAGGTTTGGGCGTTGGGTTGAAATGTGGGTACAAGCATAGCCCTTTGTTTTGAATCTCAAAGTCAAAGTGGTAATCGATTACTCCTCCATCTCGATACATTCCCGAAGGGGCGCCTGGTATATTTCTTATCCCTGCCATAACCATCGGTATGGAGCCCGACGCCAAGAGTGCCGGCATTAAGTTACTGTCTGAAAGCGAGACATGTTGCGTTGGAATGTTATCGGGGTCTTGTAGGGTGAATTCACTATTAGGGTGATGAAATACAAAGCGTTCGAACTGAGATTTTAAATGCTTGCGGTTGATTCTATTGCCAACATAACTCTTTGCTAGACCAAGTCCCTGTAGCATCGTATTTTCATACTGCACAAAACCCTTAGATTTAGCGACGATAAAGTGTGCTTTAAAGACTGGGTTGTGAAGAATTTCATCAATGCCGGACTCACTAACAACGTCTCTTAATAGTATTTCTGCTTTGTCAGTAATGTCGCGTGGTTTCGGTTTTTCCGGATATATAGTCGCGCAATAATGACTGGCGAATCGCTCGATCGCTACAACTGGATTGGCTTGCGCAAAACAAGCTGCTCGGAAGGCTCCGGCGCTGGAGCCAATGAGATTGAGTTCTTGAGTTCTATCTTTAAAGAAATATCCAAAAAGGTATCTATCTAAGCCGTATAAACTAAACCATTTTGGGCCTCCGGAGGCACCCAGAAACGACGTAAATAGCGATTGTTTGAATCCTTGTTCTTGAATCGTTTTTCGTGCAGTTTCGCCAGCGTAAAGCTCGATCAAAACGTATCCTTATATGTGATATTTTGTTTGATGTATTGGTTTGACAGCACGATCATTAATCGAAAAGGCAGTCGATGCAACAAGCTTTAGCGAGAAAATATAGATTCTCTTCCGTGAAACTTGTCGCAAGAAGGTCCGTAAAAGGGAATAAGATTGAAGGGAGTTAAAGCATGAGGTTGCAAGTTAAGCCGATTCATTTTTTCGATGCTCAATTAGGGCTGTTCGTTGGTAGTGTTCACTTCTCGCTACTCTCTTTGAGCTTTTATCATGCCAATCTGGTTTGAGTGTCGGATTCAAAAAAGGGTAAACATACTCAATGTTTACCCTTATCGGTATCAACTAATTGCGGTAGCCTGTTTAGTTAAAAGTTATACTTCATGCCGACCTGAACTTGCCTTGGAATACCTGGTCTGTCGCCAAAAGGGCGTAGCGAGGTGACGTAGACTTTATTTAGCGCGTTTCTCAGGCTGGCATAAATATGCAGGTCCTTAGAAACTTTATAACTGCTCTTCAAGTCAACGACTATGTAGTCGTCGATAGTTCTGTTGCTAGGACTTACATTCGTATTTGCGGTGTCATTTCGCTCGCCAACGTACTTGACGATAAGGTGATTTTGCCAGCTTTTACCAACGATACCTGTCGAGAAGCTCGCTTGGTGTTCTGGAATATATGGTAGTGGATCACCGCTCTTGATATCACCTACGCCCCAATCTGGGTTGGTTGAACCAAAGCTTTCCGCAAATTTGGCCTGAGTATAGGTGTAGTTAAACTTAAATGGATAAGACAGATCATTGTGTTGCAGGCTATAACCCAGCGTAATTTCGGCACCTAATATCTCTGCTGCGCCACCATTAAATTCTTTGTCTATGTCAGCGTCGGCACAGCCAGAAGAGAAGGTGCATACGCCTTTAATGTTAGAGTAATCATTATAAAATCCGACTAGCTCCGTATTGAAAGCGCCTTCGTAATAACGAAAGCCAGCTTCATAGTTGATACTTTCTTCAGGGTCGATATCATCATTTTGTCCGGGACCAACCGGTGAAAAGCCTTTATATACGCCGGCGAGTAATCCCAGTTCTGGTGTGAGTTGATAGAACGCACCTAGTCCTGGAATCAAAACCGTATCTTCATTCGATATGTCATCAGCGTTGCTGCTGGAACGATCCTTTCGCACGGTATCAATAAACTCTGCTCTGGCACCACCTGTCAGTGTCCAATCGCCTATTCTGATTTTATCTTGTACATGGATTGCTATTGCGTCTGTGGAATCTTTGTTGGTTGTGGTTGCAACAGTCGCGGCTCCGTCAGAGATGAGCTCGCCGTTCGTCATCAAAAACGAGTCTGTCGTATGATTTCGCTCGATGTAGTCATTATGAAGGCGGAATCCAAACTCGAATTCATGTGCGACTCCGAGAAGCATTGGGTCCCAGTGTGCCAAAAACTGTATGCCTTGAGAAACATATTCACGATCGTTGTTGCCAACAATTAGCGTTCCGTCTGGGCCCAGATCTGACGAGTTTATTTCGCCGCGTAATACCTGAATAAAATCGACATTAATGCCTTGATTCGGATTGGCAAAGATTTCCGATAAAGATGTATTGGTATCGAAACCATTTAACTTAGACCAGAGTCGTTCAAACTCATTGCGATAAACAATGGTCGTCAACGATAAGGTAGGGTCGAGTTCGATATAGTGCGTTAGCATCAATTGCTTATGCTCGGCGTCCATATGGTCTCGGTCACTAGCTGCATAGCGTCGATAAGGCGTGTCCTGAAAGTCTTCTTCTGTGACACCAAGATAGGTAGAGTCAGAGTCTTCATCCGAGTACTGAATTTTGACTTCCAATTGCTGATAAATATCGGCGCTAATATCTGAGTTGATCAAGCCCTTCAGCGTAATATCACTTTTGTTAAAGCCAGTGTCATTGCCAGTGTCTAGGTCTTTAAAACCATCAGTCTGTAAGTTGATGCCGTCGACTAACCAGCCCCAAGTATCTGTTCTCTGGCCATAGAACAAATGCGCTTTTGAATAGGCGTCTGTACCGTAGGCGATATTTAGGCGTCCACCATCTTCTTCTGGAACTGAGCGTGTCACCATATTTACCGCCCCGCCCACAGTGTTAGGTCCATATTTAATGGCAGACGGGCCTTTAAATACTTCTATACCTTCCATCTTTGCGAACATTGGAAAGTAGTATGCGGCAGGAGCTGAGTAGGGCGCAGGCCCGATCAAAACTGCATCTTCCATTAATGCGATTTTACGGCTGCGATGCGGATGTGCGCCACGCAAACCGATATTGGGTCTTAAGCCATAGCCTTCCTCTTCTTGAATATTGACGCCCGGTATATGGCTTAACACACGATTAATATCATCATATTCAAACTTTTCGATGTCATTTTGGTCGATGAGATGCGCGGAACCCGGTTGTTTTTTGATCTGAGTCGCACCGCCGGTAATGTAGATGTCTTCGCGTTTAACGCTGGTAATGGAAGACGAAGCGACTGCTTCTTCGGTACTAAGTGAAGCCTCATTTTCAGATTGCGCGTGTGATAGTGGGCTAATGCAAAACGCTAGAGGTGCCGCAAAGGCAAGGTGTAACAGCTTAATTTTCATAGTCAGGTATAGGGTAAAATCTATGGTAATAAAAATAACTAAGCGAGATCACAATCTTCTTTGTGAGCCTAGAAGATTGTGACCTCGCTCGATATAGAAAATAACAACGCTAGCGCTTTGGTCTAGTCGTTATCTCCTTCTGCTGATTGAGGAATCGCTAAAGTTAGTGCTGTGACGAAATCAGTCTTAAGAACATCTGTGACTTTCTTAACATCAGCATGCAGTGCGCAAGCTTCTTCAAGTCTGTTATCTGAAGTAGAGTTAGTGCAGTCAGCCTCATTGATTCCTGTCACGCTAGCAACGAGTGTAGTGCCGAAATTATCGATGTTTGCAATTGCCGCATTAATATCGGTTGTCATGGTGGATGCGATATTGCCTTGGCCTGCATCTTCAAGTAAATCGTCCATG
>NZ_LWGF01000199.1:0-997 GCF_001635355.1 Oleiphilus sp. HI0125 | reverse complement strand
AAGCGCTGCATGTAATGTTCTTCTAGCTCATCAATACTTGGTGCCCCAATTGGATGAACACGAACTCCTCTAGGGTCCATAAACTCGGTCATACGGCGAATCATGCCGCCTTTGCCAGCGGCATCAATACCTTCAACTACAACCACGCAGCGCATATTTTGATTGTATAAGTCATGCTGCAGCGTCATTAACTGTAGCTGCAGCTTCTCTAGTTCCTTCTCGTACTCTTTCTTATCCAGCTTCGGATGTTCAAGTTTTTGAAGTTTCATTGCGAGCCTGTTTCACGCTATTGATGTCGCGTTAAGTATGGCATCTTTTTTTGGGACTTCTGCAACGATTACAATTTAGAACAAAGCGCTAAAGCTTGACGATTACACGACCTGTAACATCACCCTTAGTGATACGATCGGCATATTCTGGCACTTGTTTAAGTTCAATTGTCTCACTCGCTTGCTCGTAGAAACTTTGTGGTAAAAGTTCGGTGAGTTGTTTCCAAGCAGTCGTTCGCTTTTCGATAGGGCACATAACTGAATCAATACCCTGAAGTCGCACATTTCGTAAAATGAAAGGCATCACCGTTGTAGGGAGTCCAAAACCTCCGGCAAGACCACAACAAGCGACCACGCCATTGTAATGTGTTTGAGCAATCGCTTTAGCTAGTACCTTGTCTCCAACGGTATCAATGACACCTGCCCAACGTTGCTTTTCTAAAGGTTTTGCGGCTTCTTCCAATTCAGATCGTTCAATTAGTTCAGTGGCACCTAATTGCGTCAGGTGAGCAGTGTTTTGCGCTATTCGACCACTGCATGCAGTGACCTCGTATCCAAGAGCATGAAGTAGAGTGATGGCAGTTGAGCCGACTCCACCGCTTGCTCCTGTGACTAAGATTTTTCCTGACTCAGGTTTGATGCCACCCTCTATCAGAGCATCAACGCAGAGCATTGCAGTTAATCCCGCAGTACCAATAATCATACTTTGAGATGCGCTTAAGCCCTCA
>NZ_LWGF01000198.1:0-690 GCF_001635355.1 Oleiphilus sp. HI0125 | reverse complement strand
AAAAGCTCAGCCACCAACGATTCGCTTTGCTGAGACAGCGATACCATATGACTTATCTTGGTCGTCGCGCCCTGCGCTTGCTGAATGCCATTACTTGTTTGCGCCCGAGACTTTTCTATTTCCTCATGGGCATTTTTAATTTGTAACGCGACATCATTAACGCTCTGGCTGAGTTCAGTGACGGCAGCCGCTGAAGACGTAATCGCGCCCTTTTGACTTGAAGCATTGCTCGACACCGACAATGCACTTGCTGTGAGCTCTCGAGACATATGAATGAACTCAGCTGACGATTCATCCATAGACTGATCTGCTCTCGCATAACTAAGAAAGTAGTTTCTCAACACACTTAAATGCTTATCAGCTAAGAGTGATTCGATCGGCAAATCGCGATAATTTGAATCCGTGTTTTCAAGATGCTGAGCTAATGATTCGAAGGTGCGAATAGATCGTGTGTGATACATGAGTAAAAGACACGGTAGCGTACCTAGGAGCGCAATAATTAGCAGATTCCAGCTTAAGCCAGACACTAAGTAACTAAATCCAATAGCAAATATAATCGCAGTAAAAATCAAAACGAGATGGGAACTCAAACTAGAAGTATTCACTTTCGGGCAGGTCCTTTTCCTTGGCTTAACCGACAACAAAGTAATAAAAATCACTATGTAGTCGCAAAGAATATGCCGCCAAAAA
>NZ_LWGF01000197.1:0-1412 GCF_001635355.1 Oleiphilus sp. HI0125 | reverse complement strand
GTCGCGTTTTCGATCACTGCCACAGGCAACGAAGCAGAAACCCCATGCTCAATAAGCCTCTGAGCAATTAAGTCGATTGACGAAGCCCCATATAAAATACTAAGGTTTCTCCGTTTTTCGATTGCCCTGATACTCCTTCACTCAATGATGCCCAATTGGGTTCTGTCTCAGCACTTTTCATGTGTGCCGTCACAAACCGAACCGATTGTGCACAACTGCGATGTGTTAAGGGAATACCAGCATAAGAAGACGCGCCCGATGCGGCTGTGACTCCAGGAACAACACAAACTGGAACTCCAGATTGTTGAAGTACCTGACACTCCTCACCAACACGAGCAAAAATCGCGGGATCGCCGCCTTTTACTCGTACTACCTGTTTTCCTTCAAGTGCCAGTTTTAGCATCAACGCCGAAATACCCTCTTGAGACATGCTATGTTGGGCATAGCGCTTACCAACATAAATGCGTTGTACTTGTTTAGGAAACAGTGCCACCACCTCATCGGACACGAGTGCGTCGAACAGAATGACATCTGAATTTTGTAGCGCGCGATAAGCCTTAAGGGTGAGCAACTCTACATCACCTGGCCCCGCACCAATAATCGTTACACAACCTCGTTTAGAACGAGCTTGTATTTGAGTTTTAACCCGATTTATAAACCCTGTGTCCTTACTCTTTCCATCATTATTTGAAGAGCGCCTAAATAGAGCTAATAAATTTGTTGCAGCAGTAATCATGAAAACTCCTCTAAGGTAATGCGTTCACCTTCTGGAACAAGATTTTGCTTAAGAATTTGTTTGAGTTCAGACTTACACGACCCACAATTTGTGCCGCACTTTAATTGCGACCCCAAAGCTTCAACGCTATCACAGCCGTCATCTTGTATGGCTCGGATGATCTCTTTTTCACCCACCTTATAACAGCTGCAGACCATGCGACCTTGGGCATAGACGGAGTCTACTTCCGCATGCAGAAGTGCTTGGATTTGTTCTTCGCTCAAGACGCTACTATCAAGCATGCTTTCTAACCAAGCTCGCTCATATTCTTGCGCCTCTGAATGCGTGAATACGCCGTAAACTAATGATTGGTCGCGCGTCGCAAAACGATTCATTCCATTTTGATGCTGATAGGAATAACACTCACGCACATCTTGATAAACCGCATTCAGAGCTGAACCAAGCGTGGTGCTTTTTTCTTTGCACGCAAATCGGTAAATCATGCCGCCACGGACTTTTGCTTTCGACCACACATAAAACTGCGTATCTAGCCATTGAATCGGAAGCTCGTCTCGACTAAATAACTCGCCGTATTCAGCCATCTCGACCGGTGAAAGCGCAACAGCCGCATGTTTCAATTCTGGCTGCCCAGAAATGGGGTCTCTTGCATCTGTATATAGCTTTGCAATTGCCGATG
>NZ_LWGF01000196.1:0-1046 GCF_001635355.1 Oleiphilus sp. HI0125 | reverse complement strand
TGTCGACTCGAACCACTGCGCAAAAGAAACGGCAGACTGTAGAGTAAGCAAAAAAGCTAAAACATATTGAGATAAGGCAAACCTACGCATCCGAACTACCTACTAGCAAGACGACAAAATCATTTAATTGCTAAGATCTAACCAATTTCTATGCCAGCGCTTTTTGGCAAACGATTGCCGCTTAAATACCAACGCCTCAAGCATTCAAGTATCGAAGAAAAGAGTATGGTTTCGTGACGTATATGCCTTTGCAAGCGCTTGCAATTCGTTACAATCCTTAGGTTGTGCGAATTTAAAAATGTAGGAAGTGACCAATAATGCGAACTAGCAGTTTCAGAGGCCTAATAACATTCATATTCCTCTGCATGAGTGCTCAAACAATTGCTGGCTATAGGACCTTACTTGACCCAAGATCCATGGCAATGGGTGGAACTGGCGCTGCAGCAGCGACTAAATTCAACGCATCCCTTCACAACCCTGCCTTGATCGCTTTTAACAGAGGCTCTAAACCCGATCGCTTATATCTCAGTGCATCAATGGGTGCTCGTGAACTGTATAACACCGATTGGGAGGAATCCTTAAATAACTTCCAAGATAGTAATATTGTTCAGGACTATGACCGGCTAGCTAATCCGTCCTCATCTGATGCAGCGGAAGTAAGAGACGTTATTCGTCAAATGAATCTTGAGGGCTACCGAAAAGACGAGACGACTGTCTTCAATTTACTAGTCGATACTCGCCCAGTTACGATCAACTTTTATACACGACGTGACATACGTGAAATGACGACCATTTTGAATAAAGATGAAGAGCAGTTTGCTACACTAATAAATGGTCTTAACGGCGGAGCGCCAGCAGTAGGTACTCTCGAAGAAAGACTAACCTCAACCGTCGACAACACCTATGTCGACATTAGTGAGTTCGGTGTTACCGTAGCCACCACAAATGTAATTTCTTACAACATGCCAATATCTTGGGGCTTCACGCCCAAGCTAGTCGAAATAAGGGGTTCACATCGTGCGGAAAGTATTAACACATATAACCCA
>NZ_LWGF01000195.1:0-550 GCF_001635355.1 Oleiphilus sp. HI0125 | reverse complement strand
GGTTTTTCCGCTTCCAGCTCCAGCCAATACGAGTAAGTTTTGCATAGGGGCTGCGACTGCTTCGCGTTGTGCGTCGTTTAAGCCATCAAGTAAATGAGATACGTCCATTAGGGTGCTACTTTGTTTTAACTATTCAGAGGGTCGAGAGTATATCAGGGCTTAACGACGCTTTTGAGCGCAAAATAAAAAGTAGTGGGGTGAGTTGTGTGTTGCTTGTCGTACAGAAAAAGTTTGTGCTTAAGTGAATCCAGCACCGATCGAGATGCTAGATTCAATCGCCAGAATGGGTTTAGCCGAACTCGTAAAAAGCCATTTTATTACCATCTGGATCTTTTACATATGCACCATAGAATGCATCTGGAACACGCTGGCCTGGCTCGCCATCGCAAGTAGCGCCAAGTGAAATCGCTTTTTCGTGAAGTGCTTTTGCATTGTCTTTTGAGCCGGCAGGAAAGGCCATCATCACGCCATTGCCCGGAGCTGGGTCTTGTTCATTAAACGGAATGCAGACACTAATCATTGGTTCTGACATTGATTTTCCGATGAAGGC
>NZ_LWGF01000194.1:0-983 GCF_001635355.1 Oleiphilus sp. HI0125 | reverse complement strand
GCGTTTTATAACACGCACGAAGAAGTCGATCAGTTATTCGCTGCGCTCGCGAAAATACAACGCATGTTCGCGTAAGAACGCATACTCTAGGAAGACATTTATATGACTGTTTCAACGTTCGAACCAAGCCAGTCTATTTCTGTATCAGAAAAGGCTGCTCAGCACATCGCACAAGAAGTAGCGAAAGCAGGAGGCGATCTATCTTTCCGCCTGTATCTGCAGACTAGCGGCTGTTCTGGATTCATGTATGAAACTGAGCTGGTAAAAGAAGCAAAAGATGGTGATGTGGAATTTCAACAACAAGGCGTGAGCATTGTTGTCCCAGCAAAAGATCTAGCCGTGCTTAATGGTACAGAAATCGACTTCGTAACCGTTGGTCTAAACAGCATGTTTCAATTTAAAAACCCAAATGTGACTGGCGAGTGCGGTTGTGGTGAAAGTTTTTCAGTGACTGAGGAAGCGTAGGCATGGCAGAACGCGAAGTCGTCGTAACAAATCGAGATGTAGACGCTCGTATTGTTCCGGCAGGCACAGAGATCGTTATTCCAAAGGACTCATTCGTCACCATTACCCAATCTTTAGGTGGAACATTCACCGTATCAGTGAATGGTAATCTTGCTCGAATTGAAGGAAGGGATGCGGATGCACTGGGCAAAACCGTTGAATACGAAGAAGTCGAAGCACCTGCCGATGGATCTGTTAGCGAAGAGCAAGTATGGGCAGCTTTACATCAGGTATATGACCCAGAAATTCCAGTCAACGTTGTCGAACTTGGCCTGATCTATGGCTGCGAAGTAAAAAAGAGCACTGATATTGCAGACAAATTTGATGTAGATATTACAATGACCTTGACTGCACCTGGATGCGGCATGGGCCCTGTCATCGTAAACGATGTTCGATTTTACGTAGAACGTGTGCCAAATGTGGCTAAGGTTGAGATAGATTTAGTCTTTGAACCACCATGGAACAATGAGATGCTTTCA
>NZ_LWGF01000193.1:0-1097 GCF_001635355.1 Oleiphilus sp. HI0125 | reverse complement strand
GATGACACAGTGGTAAATATTACTCGTCTACTTCAAAGTTTGGATACCGATGGTGACCCAGATAATGGTATTGAAATTGCTGATGAAGCTTCAGATGTCGCGACTGCTGTCGATTTTACTCAATCCATAACTGACTTTGCTAATGACACTGCTGTTACAACGCTTGTAGCAAATTCTGGATCAACGACTACGGCACTTATTTCAGAAGATCAGGCGATTTCTCACCTTGAAGAAACGCTGATTGAAGAAGGAGAAGCCTTTACGCCTAGCAGCAGTATCGCAGGTATTTGGACAACCGACGATGATGAAAATGACTTGCTTGCTTTTGTTTTCTTCCAAGATGGCACGTATGTGCATATGGAAGTTGATATTGACGATGCCAGTGAAACTAATGGTATGGAATGGGGAACTTACTCCCGCGATGATGAGACAGATTTATTAGAGCTTGGTATTATTTTTGACAATACTGATACAGGATTATTTGATTTCTCTGTGGCGGATCCTGCGGATATTTTTGCTAAAGTTGACGATGACGTACTAACTCTTGAGTTCGATGACAATGACAATGGCACTATTGATGAAGACGAGTCGCTTGATCTTACACGTTCTGCTAACAGTGATATTTTAGGTGCATGGACTAATACCTCTACAGAAAATGAATTACTCTCCTTTGTTTTCTTTGATAACGGTACGTATGCGCATCTAGAAGTTGACGAGGAAGCTCCAAATAATCCTGAGAATCCAGATGAAGTGAGTGGGATGGAATGGGGAACTTACTCTATTAATTCTGAAAATGACGCTTTGACTACTTCGATTACTTTTGACAATACTGATACAGGATTATTCGATTTCTCTGTGGCGGATCCTGCGGATATTTTCGCTAAAGTTGATGGAGATACTTTAACGCTTCAGTTTGATGAAGATGAGAGTGGCGTTATTAGTTCAGAAGAAGAGTTGGTGTTGAATCGAGCGCCAATGCCTGTGTACGAGAAACTGGCTAATTAATGTCACTTTTGATAAAACTAATATCGAATATGCAAAACTACAGTTGTACAGGAACTGCCGTCGTATATTCGGTGTGATCTTAATTAGCCTAA
>NZ_LWGF01000192.1:0-745 GCF_001635355.1 Oleiphilus sp. HI0125 | reverse complement strand
GGTTGTCTGGACGGCCGTATTGAAGTCAGGCGTGCATGCGACGCTTGCTGGTTTCATCGTCGCTTGGTTTATACCTCTCAATGTGAAGACTGAGCACGGGCATTCCATGCTCAAGCAAATGGAGCATGGCATTCAGCCATGGGTCGCATTTTTCATCCTGCCTGTCTTTGCGTTCGCTAATGCGGGTGTGAACTTGGTAGGTATTGGAGTGGAAGACTTGTTCCATCCCGTTACGATTGGCATCGCACTTGGGCTATTTGTTGGTAAACAAATCGGTATTTTTGGTGTGTGTTGGTTAGCAATCAAGTCAGGTATTACATCGCTTCCTAAGGGAACGACTTGGTTACAACTCTATGGTGTGTGTATTCTTTGCGGCATAGGTTTTACGATGAGTTTGTTTATCGGGTCGCTTGCTTTTGAATGCATGGATGCAGCATATCAAGAGAGCGTTAAGCTAGGAGTTTTGTTAGGCTCGTTGTTGTCAGCCGTGATGGGATCGATAGTAATTGTGAAGAGTCGTGAACAAGAGGTGCCAGACCTGCGAGCACAACAGAGCTACTCATAGTTAGGACTAAGGCTTTGCTCAGCTTATGCTGGGTAAAGCCTTGATAGTAGTGCTGGGACGGCAGTTTCAGTCCTTAAGATCCGATCTCCTAGATGCACAGACTCAAACTGTTGTTCGTAAAATTTCGAGACCTCATATTTTGTAAATCCTCCCTCTGGACCAATTGCTAAGGTCACTGGC
>NZ_LWGF01000191.1:0-977 GCF_001635355.1 Oleiphilus sp. HI0125 | reverse complement strand
TAGCACGAGCTTCACAGTTTACTCGGGTTAAACGGGTGTGTATCACAAATCCCGTAGCGCAAACAAAAACTCAACCATTCTGATAAAAAACGATTCAGCTGCGTTTTCTCATCCGGCAGATTCATATCTTTATTTGGGTAAGAGTTCACACCAGAAAGTGCTCGATACCCTTTACGACTAATGACCTCCGCAACAGCCGCATCATGATAAAGACGAACCATTAAAGATGGATTATTCAGCCAAGGCCCTGCTGAGGAGACTTGCTCTAGTAAAATTGTGTCGGTGTATTTTGAGGTCTCGATATTTTGAGCATGAACCGTCCCAATAAAATGAGATCCGTTATACAAAGAAATATTTAGCTCATCACCTTCATCAACAAGATGCAGTAATTTCATTAAGCGGCGATAGTTGCTTTCAAACAAAGCATTCAGATGAGAGATATCTGGAACGTATTTTCTAACCACGAACTATTTACCTNACCAATGCTCGTTAACGTCTTGTTTGTTTAACGCCAACCATTGCAAGGCAATGATCGCTGGGGAATTATCAATTTTATTATCTTTGAGCATCTCCATAGCTTTATCAAACCCTATAACATGCACCTTTATGTCTTCACCTTCTTCTTCAAGGCCATGCACACCACCAAGACCTTCGCTATGAACCAAGCCAACAAATAAGTGAATGCGCTCGGTAGAGCCTCCTGGAGACGGATAAAACTCATAGATATGCATCAAATCCAATACATCTGCACCCGCTTCTTCTTGCGCTTCACGCACCACAACATCAGCTGGCAACTCTGATTCTTCGTTGATACCGGCAACAAGCTCAAGCATCCAAGGTGAGTCTGAATGATGAAGTCCACCAATACGAAATTGCTCAACGAGCACAATCGAATCCTTATCTGGGTCATAGAGCAAGACACAACTCGCATCACCACGCACAAAAATTTCACGCGACAACACCGGGCTCTCACCACC
>NZ_LWGF01000190.1:0-688 GCF_001635355.1 Oleiphilus sp. HI0125 | reverse complement strand
AATGGACGAGGACAGTGTTATCACCATTACATCAGATCAACTCTTAGCCAATTCGTATGATATTGAAATTGGTGTGCGTCTCGAAGAGGTTACGTATACTGGATCTGATGGTATTTTCCAAGCACATCAGGATTCCGAGGGTCAGCCATATTTTACCTTTGCGCCAAATCAGAATTTTAATGGAGAGATTGTTCTTGGCGTAACAATCTCGGATGGCGAACTAACAGATACTACGACGGCGAGTATTGATGTATTACCCATTAATGATCCGCCTGTGGTCGGAGATTTGGCTTATGCTATTAACGAAGATGAAAGTATCACACTGAGCCAAGAACAGCTCTTGGTGCAAGCTAGCGATATTGAAGGCGATGACCTTGTTGCCGTTAATTTGCAGAGTATTGATGGAAATGTGTCGATTACGGCTAATACCGATGGATCCTTCACATTAACGCCAAATTCAGATCTCAACGGTGCATTTGATATTAGTTTTGGTGTCTTCGATGGCGAAGCGACAGTTGCAGCCAATATCGATTTGACAGTGAACCCAGTGAATGATCTGCCGGTCGCGCAGGATCAGAATTTCCAGATGAACGAAGACGGGACGATCACGCTTACAGATGGGGATCTGTTAACGGGAGCGTCGGATGTTGATGGCGATACGCTGAGTATCTCAGATGTTGCATACACA
>NZ_LWGF01000189.1:0-14651 GCF_001635355.1 Oleiphilus sp. HI0125 | reverse complement strand
TCAGACAATGAAATAGCGCCAGAGGCAACAAGCGCGGTGTACTCACCGAGGCTATGGCCACACATAAAGTCCGGTCGAATCGTTGTTTGAGCACACCACTCTTCCCATACTGCGATACTAGCGGTGAGAATCAATGGCTGCGTAATCTCTGTTTGATTAATTCTCTCTTCAGGACCTTCTAGCGCCAATTTTCTTAAATCGATACCAATCGCGTCAGAAGCTTCAGCAAACACCTGATTTGCCTTCTCTGATGATGCTAACAAATCAGCCATCATGCCCACACTTTGCGATCCTTGACCGGGGAACATAAATACCAACGACATAAAACCTCCTTATATCACCGCAAGTTAGTCGAACGCGATGAACTCTAGTGCTTTGTTAATTTTTTCAGGTAGATTAGAGCGTGCTTCGCGATCCGCAAGCTCAATTGCATGCACAAACGCTTCTACCTTTGCGTTGCCGTGGCTTTTCACCACAACGCCATTTAATCCTAAGAACATGGCTCCGTTGTGCGTATCGGGATCAAGCTGTTTCAGCGCACTAGCCATATGTGGCGCCAACAACTTCGCTAACAAGCGCGTAAACCATGAACGTTCAAAAAAGGACTTCACCCCATCAAGGATAATATTTGCCGCACCCTCGGCGCTTTTTAGTGCAATATTCCCAACAAAACCATCGCAAACAAGAACGTCAGCTTTACCTCGAAAAATATCGCCGCCCTCAGCAAAACCAATATAGTTAATTTCTGGCGCTTCTCTGATAAGAGAATCCGCCAAACGAACTAACTCGTTGCCCTTAATATTTTCATCACCAACATTAAGAAGCGCAACGTCCGCCTGCTCTTTCTCTTTAATCACTTGCGCAAGTATCTGGCCCATTAAGGCAAATTGCATAAGCTGCTCAGCTGAGCTATCTACATTTGCACCAAGATCAAGAACTAAGGTTCCACCATTTTGAGACGGAAATAGCTTTGTGATAGCTGGGCGATCAACACCATGAAAGGTCCCTAAAATGGAGCGCCCTAAAGCCATCAAGGCTCCGGTATTTCCACCACTAACCACTGCTGATACTGAGCCATCACGCGCCATCTTTAGTGCTTCAGCCATTGAGCTATCTTGCTTTCGACGCAACACCACTGAGGGCTTGTCATCCATAAGAACAACAGAGTTAGCTGGGCTTATTTCAAGACGATGTTTTAATGAGGAATAGAGCGGGTGCTGAAACAAAAAAACCTCCAACTCGCTTTGATTACCAACCAAAACAATGTCAGAGGTTTTGTTTCGTTCTAAGAACGAAAGTGACGCATTAACCGCCACTTGTGCGCCATGATCACAACTCATCGCATCAACAGCGATGCGCAGGTTTCCTGTCATAGCGTGCGAATAATTCGCTTAGTCGTCTGCTTTCTCGATAACTTGCTTACCACGGTAAAAACCGTCTGCAGTTACGTGGTGACGACGGTGCGTTTCACCAGTAGTTGAGTCAACTGAAAGAGTTGCACCAGTTAGCGCGTCGTGTGAACGGCGCATGCCACGCTTAGAGCGAGTTTTGCGATTTTGTTGAACAGCCATACGTTTCTCCCGAAAGGTGTCTTTCTCATGTGGCGCAATCTATAAGTGCGCGCAAATCATAAACTATTTTTTGAGCTTCAATTCAGATAACACGGCAAAAGGATTTTCTTTTTCCGGTGCTTCTTCGATTTCTCGCTCTTCCCCAAACTGCTCTGCTTTACAATCATCATGATAGGAAAACATCGGCAAACTGAGGATCAATTCCTCTTCGACCACATCATAAACCGGCATAACTTCCGGCTCGACCAAAAGCGGCTCATAGTATCCAGGCAGGTTCTTAGCTTGCTCATCTGATAAGACAATACCAAGCTGAAAGTCTGACTCTACTACCTTGTTAACCGCTTCTAAGCAACGCTCGCAGGTCAAAGCTAATTCCGCTTTTAGATGCCCTTTGAGAACTCTAAGATGTTGCTCATCGCGATCGAACTCAAGCGTTACTTCTACATCCCCTTCAGTACTTAGAACAATATCTGCCAAGCGAGGCATAGATTGCACTGCAATTTTCCCCTGCAAAACCTTGTTTTGGTCAGCATATTTAAGGGGATCGACAGTCTTTGGGAGTGAGTGATCCGACATAAGCGCGCAATTCTATTGGCGAGATCCGTACTTGTCAAAAGAAAACAACATTTTTTTAACAATCGTTCAAAGCAGTCCACAACTGAGGCTTCAGCATCAGTTTGGAATATGAAACACTAGCGCCAATTCGAACTATTTCAAGAAAACTAAATGACTACTCATCACATTATTCTTGGCTCATCTAGCAAATACCGCAAAACTCTACTAGAAAAGCTGTTTTCTCACGTTGAATGCATTGCTCCTAAGATCGATGAAAGATCTATTTCGGCCAACTCTCCAAAAGACTTAGCTCTAAAGCTCGCATCACTAAAAGCGCATAATGTGGTGGCCTCACTCTCATCACCAAGCAAAAGCATTGTTATCGGTAGCGATCAGGTAGCTTATTGCGACGGAGTATATCTTCATAAACCAGGTTCTTTCGAAAAGAACTGCGAGCAACTCGCCTTCTGCTCAGGCAAAGAAGTTTCGTTTTTTACTGCTCTTTCGGTCGTTAACACCGAAACAATGAAGGAAGAAACCACTTGCGATCTAACGCGCGTGAAATTTAAACCTTTAACATCCGCCCAAATTGAAAGCTATGTGCAAAAAGAGCCATCTTATGATTGCGCTGGCGGATTCAAGGTCGAAGGTTTAGGCGTTACGTTGTTTGAGGCAATTGAGACAAAAGATCCAAATGCTCTGATCGGCCTCCCACTAATAGAGCTATGCCACATACTTGAGCGCTTCGGTATTATGCTCCCATAAAAAAGGCAGCTAACTAGCTGCCTTATATAGCTTTTTAAAAAATCTAACGAAGCTGCATGGTATTCAAACCTAATACTGAACTGATCGCTCCGCCGATGGATACACCCAAGGACTCTGTAAATTGCTGGAATGGATCTGGCTGCAATGAGAAGTCAACAATATCTTCAGCACCGACAAGCTCGCGCGCCACGTAACTAGAACTACCTAATCCGTCAATCAAGCCCAACTCAAGAGCTTGCTCTCCATTCCAGATTAATCCACTAAATAACTTATCGTTTTCTACCAAACGATCGCCACGTCCTTCTTTCACCTTATCAATGAATTGCTGATGCGTACTAGTTAACACGGTTTTCCAGAATGCCACCTCTTCAGGATTCTCTTCACTAAACGGGTCCAGAAATGCTTTGTGCTCACCAGAGGTATAAGTGCGACGCTCAACGCCATATTCATCAATCAGGTCAACAAAGCCAAAACCTGCTGCTGTTACACCGATAGACCCAACTAAGCTTGCTTTATCTGCATAAATTTCGTCAGCAGCGGCTGCCATGTAATAAGCGCCAGAGGCTCCCAAATCGGTAATCACTGCATAGAGTTTTTTCTCAGGATACAAGCCGCGCAACCGCTTGATTTCATCATAGACGTAGCCAGACTGAACTGGACTTCCGCCCGGGCTGTTAATTCTCAAAATGACCGCTTTAGCCCCTTCTGCCTCAAATGCAGAGCGCAAACCTGTCACGATCACATCAGCACTAGCATCTTCTTGATCTGCAATCACTCCTCGCACATCAATCAAGGCAGTGTAATTTTCGGAGTCAACCTGCATACCGTTTGGACTTAAACCATTTGCCATCACGCCAAGCAAAATGAATAAGTAAGCGAAGGTCAGCAACTTAAAGAAAATACCCCAACGACGAGTACGTCGCTGCTCAACCCCTAAAGTAGCTACCGTTTTTTCAATTAACTTCCATTCTTTAGAGTTGGAACTAGTTGGCTGAGGGACTGCCTTTACGTTATCTGAGTTTTCCAAAAGGAACTCCTAGTTTATTGTTTTCTCAAAATTACTAATCAACGATCGACTTGAGAACGCCCACGATAAAAAACCTAGAGCTTTATATCGTCATGTGATTCGACGAGCCATGCTAGCAGCTCAGGCATCGCATCAACAATGCGCTTCGGATTATATTGCCGTAAGCTCTTCACCGCATGCACACCGTAGCTTACGCCGACACTGTGCATCTGTGCCTTCTGCGCCATTTCCATATCAAAGGTCGTATCACCAACCATCAACATTTGATCTCGCGGCACCTTCAAATGGTCAGAAATCTCGATAAGCATTTGCGGGTGCGGCTTCGATCGCGTTTCATCCGCGCACCGTTCAATATCAAAAAACTGTCCTAGCCCACTCTGCTCCTTCGCCATATCAAGACCGCGTCGACTCTTACCTGTCGCCACAGCTAAAACGAAGCCTCGATCTTTTAGCTCTTTAAGCACGTCGAATACATCTGGGAATAACGATAACTCTGCACCTTCATTCTGATGAAATCGCTGGGAATAGTGCGCTCTCAACTTCTGTATCTGATCCTCAGTAATATTAGGATACAGATCAAACAAAGCCTCTTTCATACCGAGACCGATGATACTCTTCATGCGGTCGTAGCTGAGCTCAGGTAGGTCGCACACTTGTGCAGATTCAGCGATGCAGGAAACGATATGACGCTCCGAATCTACCAGGGTTCCATCCCAATCGAACACTATCGTTGAATATCGCACTAAAGTAACTCCATTTTCTCCAGAGCTTGCGTGTAGCGCTCGTCATATTCAGCTTCAAGTCGCATGCGTCGCGTTTTGCCTCCCTTTATTGGCAAGTCAAATTCTATGGCCCGCGCATGAAGCATCAAACGCGCCTTCTCCATTCCGCCCTGATCTTCGACCAAGTTCTGAATATACTTAACATCCCCCACAATTGGATGTTTAGAAAACGCGGCATGGACGCGAATTTGGTGCGTACGCCCAGTAATCGGCTTTGCTTCAACCAAGGTAAACTTATCCGAACGATTCAGAATCGAAAACTTCGTTTGGCTCGGTTTTCCGTCAGCACTCACCACCACCATACGCTCGCCAGATTTGAGCTCATTCTTACGAAGCGGAGCATCCACCATCACTTTGTGCTTTGGCCATTTACCGAATACCGCTAAATGGTAAATCTTGTTCACCGTATCATCTCTAAATTGCGCATGAAGTGCTTTTAAGGCAGGACGACTCTTAGCAATCAGAACAGCACCAGAGGTATCTCGATCTAATCGATGAACGAGCTCAAGAAACTGATGTTCGGGGTATTTTGTACGCAAAGCCTCTATCAAACCCAAGTTCACACCACTTCCGCCATGAACAGCCAAGCCAGAAGGTTTATTGATCACTAAAAGCTGATCGTCTTCATAGAGAACTGAATCTTTAAGCGCTTGAGACAAAGAATCGCTAACCTTAACTTGTCCGTTAACGCTGTTCGTTGTGTGCATAGGAGGAACGCGAACGATATCACCGAGCTGTAGCTTCGTTTCTGGCTTACATCTTTTTTTATTTATGCGCACATCACCTTTACGAATCACGCGATAAATTTTTGACTTCGGCACGCCCTTGCACGCACTCAATAAAAAATTGTCGATCCGCTGAGTTTCGTTCTTCTCAGTAATGGTGACTAATTGCACACCATGCCCCAAAGGCTTCTTTTGTCCTTCAGGTTTTTGAGCTTTTACTTTTTGATCTGCCACCTACACCTCTAAGTCGTTGCCCGACCTACCAATTACTGCTATATTCGCTCCCGCGTCGGCCCCTTTTAAATCCAAAGGTGCTTGAAACGAAATTTTCGTTTCCGCAATCATACAGCTTTAGCCCCGTAAAATACGCACATTCTTCACTAGAATCGGCAGGAAAAAAGAGTATAGCCGCTTTGCACTTGTTGCCAAAAAACAGCAATGAGAAAAGCGTTGGCAAAGTTGAATGATGGTGATGCATTGGTAATACATATCGTTCGAAGCCTTGAAGCCTGCCTATCGCATAGCGCTCACTGTGCTCACGGTATGAAAAGAGAAACACCCAAAGGAACATTTGTTTTTACGCAGTTTGCAAAACAAATGATTGGATAAATACGCTGTACAGCGTAGCGCAAAAGATTTTTAGATGATGCTTAAAGAGGCCTTCGCAAGCCATTCAAAGCATGATCACGACACAGGCCGACACCGTGAGTTCACAAGACTTGCGTTGTAAAGAGACCATAAGACCTGCTGTTTACAATGAGATGTTAGTTCAACAGAGCAGCTATAAAACCCGAAGTTTAGTGTTTGCATGCTCGTTTTAACGCCACAGTTGTAGGTATTCTAACCCTCAATCTTTCTGCCCTTCCTGTATACAGCGCCATATTGGACGTTGTTCATGAAAAGAATGTTAATCAACGCGACTCAAAGCGAAGAGTTGCGTGTAGCCCTCGTTGACGGGCAAAAACTCTACGACCTAGACATTGAAGCCGGCTCTCGCGAGCAAAAGAAAGCAAACATTTATAAAGGCAAAGTAACCCGTGTTGAACCTAGCCTAGAAGCTGCTTTCGTCGATTTCGGTGCCGAGCGACACGGCTTCCTTCCTCTTAAAGAAATTTCAAAAGAATACTTCAAGCCAAGCGCTGGCAAAGGCCGCGTTAACATCAAAGATGCGATCAGCGAAGGCCAAGAAGTAATCGTACAGGTTGAAAAGGAAGAACGCGGTAACAAGGGTGCTGCACTCACTACGTTTATCAGCCTAGCTGGTCGTTACTTGGTACTCATGCCAAACAACGCAAGAGCCGGCGGCATTTCTCGCCGAATTGAAGGGCCAGATCGCGCACAGCTAAAAGAAGCAATGTCTGGCTTAAACATGCCTAACAGCATGGGCGTTATTGTTCGCACTGCAGGCGTTGGTCGAAGTACTGAAGAACTACAATGGGACCTTGATTACCTTGTTCAATTTTGGGATTCCATTAAGACTGCGTCTGAGAGCCGCCCCGCTCCTTTCTTAATCTACCAAGAAAGCAACGTAATCATTCGCGCTATTCGAGACTATCTGCGCCAAGATATCGGCGAGGTATTGGTCGACGCACCTGCAGTATTTGAAGATGTATTGAATTTCGTTCGCGCTGTAATGCCGGCTTACGAAAACAAGATCAAACTCTACCAAGACGAGATCCCATTATTCAGCCGCTATCAAATCGAAGCGCAAATCGAAACAGCATTCCAACGTGAAGTAAAATTGCCGTCTGGCGGTTCTATTGTTATCGACCCAACAGAGGCACTTGTCTCGATTGATATCAACTCGGCGCGTGCAACAAAAGGCAGCGACATTGAAGAAACAGCACTTCAAACAAACCTTGAAGCCGCTGATGAAATAGCACGCCAACTTCGCTTACGTGATATGGGCGGTTTGATTGTTATTGACTTCATCGACATGGGCCCTAGCAAAAACCAACGCGAAGTTGAGAACCGTATGCGTGACGCACTTGAGTTAGATCGCGCACGTGTTCAGGTCGGAAAGATCTCTCGCTTTGGCTTGCTAGAAATGTCTCGCCAACGCTTGCGTCCTTCACTCGGCGAAACACGTTCAGAAACTTGCCCTCGTTGTAACGGACAAGGCACCATTCGTGACATTGAATCTCTTGCACTATCGATCATGCGTTTGATCTACGAAGAAAGTGCAAAAGAAAAAACTGGTGCGATACAAGCAATCGTCCCAGTTAGCGTTGCAACCTTCCTTCTGAATGAGAAGCGTAAGCAAATCGTTGAGATTGAAAGTAAGCAAAACGTTGATGTCATTATTGTTCCTAAAGATCATCTAGAAACACCTCACTTCGAAGTGACACGTTTGCGTGAAGATGATTACGCAAACCTTGAGGACACACCAAGCTATACACTTGAAGTTAGCCAAAACGAAGAAGAGCAAAGCACCGCTGCACAACCACGTGAAACAGTTAAAGAAGAAGCCGCAGTGAAGACGATTACGCCTCGTCCTCCAGCTCCAACTTCTTCGAACGAAGGCGGTTTGTTTGCAAAGATTGCTAGCAAGCTTTCTGCAATGTTTAGCTCTGAAGAAAGCGAGAAAGAAGAAGAGAAACCTTCTCCTAAAAATCGCAACAACAACCAACGTCGCCAAAACAGTAATCGACAAACGAATGCTAAACGCACTAAGCGTGGTGATGACCGTAATAATCAGCAAAACCGTAATAACAAACGGGAGCGCAATGATGAACGCCAAGGTCAGCGCAATAACAAGCGCAACAATGATAAAGCGCGTTCAAATGATCGAAATACGGCTGAAAAAGAGCAAAACGCGCCGCGCAATAAACAGAATCAAAGCAAGCAAAACGACAATACAGATAGCGCCAACAAGCGACCACGTCGTCAACGCAATGCAGGTTCTAACAATCAGAAGTATCGCGAGAAGCCACGCCCTGAGCCTATCTCTGATGAAGAGTTGGCAAAAGTAGCGCCAGCAAAAGCGGAAGCAGAAAAAGCGACAACGGATGCTCAAGAAGCACCTGTTGCAGCAACGGACGCAGCACAAAACGACTCGAACGCGACGCAAGAGAAAGCGCCACGCTCAAACAATCGTCGCCGCAACCGTCGTCGTAATGCACCTAAAGCGGAAAACACGACAGCAACTGAAGCTGCAAGCACTGAAACGCCTGCTACTGAAAAAGCTCCGGCAGCAGAACCAGTTGCCAAAACAGCAGCGCCTGCTGAGAAAGTCACTCAGCCAACTGCTGATTCGACAGAAAAAGCAACGGCTAACGCAAAAGCAACTAGCGCTGAAAAGCCAGCAGAAAAAGCAGCGTCGGAGCCTGAAAGTGCAACACCGAATGATGCCGCAGTAAGCAAAACTTCAAAAGAAGAAGCGCCTAAAGCCGAAACAAAAGCAGAAAAAGCTGAAAAGCCATCTGCGCAAGCTGAGGCCGTAACGACTGCTGAAACTGAAGCGAAAGAAGACGATACAAAACCGGCACCGCAACGTCGTCGCCGTCGTCGTCGCCCAAGCTCAGAAAAAGAAGCCACTGGCGAACAAGCATCAGGAACCAAAGCCCAATCTGAAGTACCAGCAGAAAAAGCTGAAACGGCAAAAGCTCTAGTGGAGAAAAAGCCCGAGCCGAAGCCGGAAGCTGCAGAGTCTAAATCAAGCCCTGATGTTTCGGTTGCCGTTGCAAACTCAAACGCTAGTACCTTTAAGCCTCAGCGCCCAGCACGCCGTCGCCAGCGAGGTGAAGCAAAACTTGCACACAACGACCCACGCGCGAAAGCTACTGAAAGCCAGCCATCAGCGGCTTCAGCAGCACCAGTGAATGAAGGTGAAACGCAAGACCAATAAGCTTTATTGGACTTTCTTTAAGCCAGAAGTTAGCTTAATGCGCTTCTGGCTTTTTATTTTACGGATATAAATCTATGCCTCTTTCTGAATCTGCCGTCGACCAACTAGAAGAGTTATTGTTTGACGAGTCTCTTAGTGATGACACGCTTGACTATTTTGGCTTGCACGGCCTGGTGAGCGCGACTGTTGTTGGTCCTGTTGAATTAACAATCCCGCAGATAACCAACATCTGCCTCGCAGAACAAACACTGAGCGGAATGGAGAAAGAGTTAGACCATCTAGCAGGCTGCATTGCAGTCATGCACAGCGAACTCATAGAAAGCCTTACCGAAGGCTCGTCAATTATTCTCCCTTTCGAGGATGAAGACGAACACTATGATGATGCGTTGATAAGCTGGTGCGCGGGTTTTGTTGAGGGAATTTTAAATAACGAGTCAGATTGGTTTAATCAGAACGAAGAAATAAGCGCCGAATTGTTACTTCCGTATATGGCCTTATCTGGTTTATTTGATAATGAAGACTTTGCTCCAATCATCAACAATAAGAAGTTAATGCAACAGTTTGAAACGATCATTGCTGAACAACTAACCGACGTATTCTTGTTCTATCACAGCAAAGCTTAAGACCATTTATGCGAGTCGAATTGAGGCTCGCACACTATTCCCCTTATCGTTTAAGCGCACTTTGCGGCAGAGCGATTCAACCAACTTCAAACCTCTCCCGTGAAAACTAGGAGCATGATCATCGAAAGGCCTTTCTGTGATGTCGGAAATATCAAATCCAGCGCCTGAATCGATAATCTCAATATCGAGAACTCTTGGTTCATCAAGACCGTACTCAAGTTTTATTTCAATGCTCGCTTCGCTTAATGCTGTCAAGCGCTCTGCACGCATCAAATAATAACTTTCAAAACCTTCTGCATCTTGTTTCAGAGAAGAGCATAACTGCAAAATGCCATGATCCAAGGCATTACAGAATAACTCCGTCAGGACAGTTGCAATTGTTTCCTGATGAACCGCAAATTCAGGTCGATCCGGAAGCAAATAAAACACCTCAGACGCAATATTTAGATCTTTACGCAAGAATTCCTCATTGAACATGAGCGAGGTTTTCCAGGGAAACATCGAAACGTCGTTCATAAGAATATCATCAGCTTCCGGCTTATATGCCATCACCTCTAGTAAAGATACATCATCATGCTGAGGTGCATCCTCAACAAAGCTGTGGTATTGACTCAACATCTCCTTGAACACGTCCGTTTGCTCTCTTGAAACACACTGAGCTACACGATCCATCCCAAACATTTCATCAGTGCTGTTTGTCGACTCTGGAATTCCATCAGTCATTAGAAGAAGAGAATCTCCCTGGTGGAAATCAATATCATCCATACTGGCATTAAACGCTTCATTCTCAAGAATCCCTAAAGGCAGATGTTTAGAAAGCACTTCATTACATTTTCCTTCATAGGCATTAACATGATAACAAGCAGGCAAACCACCCAACCATACCCTTGCCCTTTCACCACTAGCATCCAGCTCAATAAAGCCCGCAGCGCAAAACATTGATCGCGGCACAAAGTTTCTCAAAGAACGATTCATCTCCCTAACGATAGAAGCCGCCGGCTTACCTTTTCGCGTCATCGTAAAAAATACTTGAGACAATGGAATCGTGCCAATTGCGGCGGCTAAACCGTGACCAGTAAGATCACCCAAAAATATGTACAAACCTCCAAACGGTTTTCGCGCAAACAGACATATGTCGCCATTGAACGTGGATTGAGATGCGATATATGAGCGAACATTTTTACAATCGCTTAGGTTCCGCGATAGAGAGTGCGACAAAACATGCTGTCCGGTTTCATGTTCCTGACGCAAGGTTTCATGCAAAACTTCAAGCTCTTTAGTCTTGTCTTGAAGCTCGTTCATTAAACTCTTGGTACGCATATGCGCCTTGATTTTTGACACCAATATTGAGGTATCAACAGGCTTTTGAAGAAAGTCGTCCCCACCGCATGCCAAACATTCTTTTAGGGCATCTTTAGCGTTGTTAGAGGTAAGAAAAATAATAGGAGTGTGATTGTTACCCGCTAATTCTTTAATCACTGGTGCCGTGGCGAATCCGTCCATAACAGGCATCACTACATCAAGCAGAACAAGATCTGGAGAATGCTCCTTGAATAAAGCGATTGCTTGCTCGCCATTCTCAGCTTCAATGCATTCATTACCAATGTCTTTTAACGCGACCTTTAGAACGATACGGCAAATTTCCTGATCGTCGACGATCAATATCTTCAAGACCAGAGCTCCCATACGGGTTTAACTGTTTCGGGTAAAGGCTGGATACGTCCTAACTCTGCCCATGACCAATCAGGCGAATGAAAATCACTGCCAACAGAACCATACAAACCAAATCTACGACACATATCGCCTAGCATTCCGACCTCTCCTGGTTTTTGTCCAGATACGACAACTTCCATTCCTTGCCCTCCCAAGTCGCTAAACTCAACAATCAATTCACGAAGTCTAGTTAAACTAAAATCATACTTACGAGGATGTGCGATAACACCTGTTGCGCCAGCTTCTTTAACCCACGACATCACGGTCTGTAAATCCGGCCAAATACTTTTCACATCTCCTGCCTTACCAGAACCCAAGTAACGCTTAAATGCTTCATTCATTGTCTCAACGGCGCCAATTTCGATAAGCACTTTGGCAAAATGAGGCCTTCCGGGTATTCCCTCATGGCTCAAGCTTTTCGCTTTATCAAATGTTGGCGGTAGGCCTTTTTTCTCGAGTCGAGCAGATATTTCTTGAGCTCGAGCAATTCTCAACTCAGTTTGATGTCGTTGCACTTGTGTCATCACAGGACAATCTAAAGAGAAGTTATAAGCCAATATATGCACGCCGAACTTACTCCACTGACAAGAGATTTCGATTCCTGGCACCAGACTCATGCCTAACTCTTCGGCAACCGAATTAGCCTCATTTAAGCCCGCGATCGTGTCATGATCGGTGAGCGACAAACACTCAACACCATTCGCATGGGCGCGTTCAACAACATCTCGTGGACTTAAACTGCCATCAGACATAAAACTATGGCAATGTAAGTCAATATTTGAAAACCTCACACTAATATTCTCGTTTATAACATCGTATAATCTTGCCGCCTTTTTGTATTTTGAAGGCGACTGCTTGTTTTGCTTTAAATCTTTGGAAAAATAATGACCCAACCTAATCAGAAAGCAAACTCTGGAAATATATTCCTAGAACTTATTTTGTGTGTAATTCTTCCTACACTCGTTCTTAAATACCTCAGCCCAGAAGACCAACTCGGACCAGTGTATGGCTTGATTCTTGGCCTTTCATTGCCGCTAGGCTACGGCATCTACCAATTCGTTCAAGAGAAAAAATTCGGTTTTATTCCAGCTCTTGGTTTCATCAGCATATTGCTCACAAGCAGCATCGGTTTGCTTGAACTCGACAGCAAATATATCGCTATAAAAGAAGCAGCCATTCCTCTCATAATTGGTATTGGCACCATTATTTCGTTAAAAACGCCCTACCCACTGGTTAAGACATTTATCTATAACGATAAAATACTTCAGATCGATAAAGTAGACGCTGCGTTAGCAGAAAACCAGTCGCAAGGCCTTTTTGAGGACGCTCTGAAAATCGCCACCTATATACTTGCCGCATCATTCCTTTTGTCGGCAATCTTGAACTACGTACTGGCAAAGGTAATTGTTACTAGCCCAAGTGGAACAGCTGAATTTAATGATCAACTCGGCACAATGAATTTACTTAGCTATCCAGTAATCACGATCCCCTGCGTAATCGTTATGATTATCGCGATGATGTATCTATTTAAAAAAATTAAATCACTCACCGGCCTCGCGCTAGAAGACATATTGCACAGTTGAGATATTATGTATTACGCCATTATTTCTACAGATGTGGAAAACAGTTTAGAAAAACGCAAATCAGCACGCCCTGCTCACATAGAACGACTTGAGCAACTAAAAAATGAAGGCCGATTACTGATCGCAGGACCGCACCCTGCTTTAGATTCAGAAGACCCAGGACCAGCAGGATTTACAGGGAGCATTGTCGTTGCAGAATTTGCCTCCCTTTCTGAAGCACAAAGCTGGGCAGACGATGATCCGTATATTTCGGCAGGCGTTTACGCAAACGTCGTCGTAAAACCATTTAAAAAAGTACTTCCTTAATTAATTTGTAGGACAAAATTAGCCATGAAATTCGCTTCTATCATCGCAATTATTCTAAGCTTTAGCCTGAGCGCTTCTGTTCACGCCAGCACGATGTATATCGATGACACATTACTCGTTCCACTCAGAAGTGGTGAAGGCACAGGATTCCGCATCGTACACAAAGGACTTCCAAGCGGCACAGCCATTGAAATCATCGAACAAAACAAAGAAACAGGGTACTCCTTTGTGCGCACAAAAGGCGGAACAGAGGGTTATTTGCCAACACGCTACCTCTCTGCAGAACCTATCGCGAAAGCGAAATTGGCCAAAGCAGAAAAAGAATTAAATCAATTGCGTACTAGCAATAAAGATCTGAATACAAAACTCAACGCCTTGCAAGGTAACTTCAATGCACTTGAGAAAGATCATGCACAAACGAGTAAAACACTAAACGCTAACAACACTGAGTTAGCGCGTGTTAAATCCGTATCAGCGGATGCTCTTAACCTAGACCGCAGCAACCGAGAGCTGCGTGAGAGCAATGAAGAGTTACGCAATCAACTCGAACTACTCGAGGTTGAGAATGCTCGATTAAAAGACAAGTCGGAATCCAATATGATGCTAATCGGAGGCGCACTTGTTCTACTCGGTGTCATTCTTGCGCTCATCGTTCCGCTACTTAAACCAAGCAAAAAGAACGATAGCTGGGCTTAAGCAACTCAACATTCCCCTTCATTTGTAAAACTTCGTAGCACGGTGAGACCTAGTAGACAGTCTCACCGTCACGCCTCCCTCTTGATCAAAACCTATCCGATTCTTGGATTATTCTTTATCTATCTGCTAGATATAAAAGAAAATAACAGGATCAAGTCGCTATGGCACATGTCGCTATGACCAATGTACAACGCAATTATTCTGAAAAACGCAATTTTCGGAGAATGGCATTAAACACTGACATTGAGATTCACATGCTCGACTCAGACAAAACGTACCCAGCTATGTGCTTAAACTTAAGTGGAGCTGGTCTGATGTTTAGGCTGAAAGAACCACTTGATAAAGATGCTATTTTTCGCACCACGATCAAATCTGGCACCGAACAAACAGCAGATCTAACAGCGACTTTGCGCGTCATTCGATGCGCTCCAAACGGACCAGAGGGATACGTAGTTGGA
>NZ_LWGF01000188.1:0-887 GCF_001635355.1 Oleiphilus sp. HI0125 | reverse complement strand
CGATCGCAATAACGGTTTTACCTTCCATTAATTTATAGAGGCTTTCTTGAATCGCAGCTTCGACTTCAGAGTCGAGTGCAGATGTCGCCTCGTCTAAGACAAGAATCGGTGCATCTTTTAATAAGACGCGCGCGATCGCAATACGCTGACGCTGACCACCACTCAGTTTTACACCACGCTCGCCCACGTGGGCTTCGTAACCGGCGCGGCCTTTGACATCACTAAGGTTTTGAATGAACTGATGCGCTTCGGCTTGCTCTGCCGCCGCAATCACCTGTTCTAGAGTCGCCTCGGGTTGGCCGTAGGCAATGTTGTCGCGCACAGAGCGATGCATGAGCGAGGTATCTTGTGTTACCACACCTATTTGCGCCCTAAGGCTTTCTTGTTGAACCGCACTAACGTTTTGCCCATCGACAAGAATTTCGCCTTTCTGAATATCGTGAAAACGCAGCAGAAGATTGATGAGTGTTGATTTACCAGCACCAGAACGGCCAACGAGTCCGATTTTCTCTCCCGCTTTAATTCGCAGAGATAAATCTTTAAGCACTGATTCACCGGCATTGTATTCAAAACTGACCTGATTAAAGTCAATTTGGCCCTTAGCCATCGCAAGCGCGTTTGCATTGTTTTTGTCTTGAATTAGTTTGGGCTGTGAGATGGTATTGATGCCGTCTTGCACCGATCCGATATTCTCAAACAATGCCGACACTTCCCACATAATCCACTGTGACATGCCGTTCAAACGCAAGGCTAAACCAATGGCCACTGCAATCGCACCTGTGCTCACAGAATCAACGGACCAAAGATAAATGGATAAGGTCGCCACCGAAAACAGCAGCAGTGAATTCAGGAACCATACGCTGACATTTAGCTTGGTGACTAAACGC
>NZ_LWGF01000187.1:0-1046 GCF_001635355.1 Oleiphilus sp. HI0125 | reverse complement strand
CTTTTGTCACCTTGCATGTTGGGGCGGGAACGTTTCAACCAGTAAAGGTTGATAGTGTCGAAGACCATGTTATGCACAGTGAGTGGATTCAGGTCACCAAAGAAACAGTCGACAAAATTCGTGAAACGAAGGCAAATGGCGGTCGCGTCGTATGTGTCGGTACAACCAGTATGCGAAGCCTGGAGGCAGCTAGTCAATCAGGTAGCTTAGAGCCTTTCGAGGGCGATACTGATATTTTTATCTACCCAGGGTATTCGTTTGTAACTGTCGATGCCTTAGTCACAAACTTTCATTTACCGCAAAGCACGCTATTAATGTTGGTCTCGGCGTTTTCTGGTCAAGAGAACATGATGAACGCGTATGTTCATGCGATTGAGAATAAGTATCGCTTTTTTAGCTATGGTGATGCGATGTTCTTAGAGCCTCAGCGCTAATCACAAACTATTTTATTTATTGGAGAAGCTATGTCTCGCCCTGAAAGCTTTATGTCGTTCGAATTAAAGACGACAGACAAAGTTGCGCGACGCGGAGAACTGAAATTCCCAAGAGGAACGGTTCAGACTCCGGCATTTATGCCTGTAGGTACCTACGGCACGGTTAAAGGTATGCTGCCTCGTGACATCAAAGAGATCGGTGCAGAAATTATTCTAGGTAATACATTTCATTTGATGTTGAGACCAGGAACTGAAGTTATCGAAGAGCATGGTGACCTTCATGACTTTGCGCAATGGGACAAGCCAATTCTTACAGACTCAGGCGGTTTCCAAGTATTCAGCTTGGGCGACATGCGTAAGATAACCGAAGAAGGTGTGAAGTTTAAAAGCCCTATTAATGGCTCTGAAGTGAATGTTACGCCCGAAGTGTCTATGCAGGTTCAGCGTAGTCTCGGCTCAGATATCGTGATGATCTTTGATGAGTGTACGCCTTATCCAGCAACATGGCAGGAAGCGAAAGATTCGATGGAGCGTTCTATTCGCTGGGCGCAACGTAGTAAAGATGAGCATGGTTCAAGTCCTTCTGCACTATTTGGCATTGTGCAGGGTGGT
>NZ_LWGF01000186.1:0-646 GCF_001635355.1 Oleiphilus sp. HI0125 | reverse complement strand
AATGCGTGATACTGAACACTCCCCCGACATTTCTTTGGAAAAGGTTCAACTGTATATTCAAGAAGCTGCGCAAGAGCTCGTCACTTCACAGCCAATGAACGATATTCATGCGGTGATTAAAACACCTAAGTTACAAGTCAAAGCGCGGAATCAAAATCAAATCTTGTATCTTCAGCGCGTCAAACAGCACGATATTAATTTCGGTATTGGACCCGCCGGCACGGGTAAAACTTATCTCGCGGTAGCTTGTGCGGTTGAAGCCTTACAAAAAGAAGAAGTAAAGCGAATTCTTTTGGTACGTCCTGCTGTAGAAGCCGGCGAGAAGCTCGGTTTTCTCCCTGGTGATCTAGCACAAAAAGTAGACCCCTACTTACGCCCTCTTTATGACGCACTATACGACATGCTGGGCTTTGAGCAGGTTGCGCGCCTAATCGAGAAAAACGTCATTGAAATCGCACCACTCGCGTTTATGCGGGGGCGCACCTTGAATAACGCGTTTATTATTCTGGATGAAAGCCAAAACACGACACCAGAGCAAATGAAAATGTTTTTAACACGTATCGGCTTTGGGTCTACCGCCATCATAACTGGCGACATTACACAAACCGACTTACCTAAAGGCGCCAAGTCCGGGCTCGCTGAATGC
>NZ_LWGF01000185.1:0-797 GCF_001635355.1 Oleiphilus sp. HI0125 | reverse complement strand
CACGAGTTCCAAATAATAACTCCCCCTTAAATAAAACCTCGAGTAAGAAGGATTACGTATGGGTATTTACAACAAATTTGCTTTTGGCGCTGCACTTGTTGCGGCATCGTTTTCAAGCTCTCTTATTGCTGCAGACAATAAGCACGTCGCGATCACGCAGATCGTTGAGCATCCCGCTCTCGATTCAGTCCGACAAGGTGTACAAGATGTGCTCGCAGAATCGGGATTCAAAGCAGGAGAGAATTTAGAGTGGGAATATCAGAGCGCACAAGGAAACCCAACCACTGCCGCGCAAATTGCCAAAAAATTTGCGGGCAATAATCCAGATGTCATCGTGGCAATAGCAACACCGTCTGCGCAAGCGATGGTCGCCTCTGCCCGCAATAGCAACATCATTTTTTCAGCGGTAACAGATCCTGTCGGCGCAAAGCTCGTAGCGGCATGGGATAAACCAAGTCCGAAAGTAACTGGGGTATCAGACCTAACACCTGTCGATAAACACATGGAGCTGACTAAGCAAATCGTTCCAGATGCCGCGAAGGTTGGTGTGATCTATAACCCTGGCGAAGCGAACTCAGTCTCTTTGGTTGAGCTAGTGAAAAAACATGCACCATCACAAGGTATGGAAGTTGTTGAAGCTGCTTCACCTAAATCAGCAGATGTGCAAACTGCTATGCGCTCACTTGTTGGAAAAGTAGATGTCGTTTACTTACCTACCGACAACACCGTGATATCTGCGCTAGAAGGCGTTATCAAGATTGCGGAACAAACTGACATTCCCGTTATCGCAGCAGATA
>NZ_LWGF01000184.1:0-951 GCF_001635355.1 Oleiphilus sp. HI0125 | reverse complement strand
GATGCAAGTGTAAGTCCGACGTTATTGTTATTCATATCAATGCGACATTCCCTACATATGAAATGAGCTCAAATGACTTTTTTTTGAAACCTTATCACCTATTGTCAAAGGCTTCAAAAGCGCACTATAGCTTTAACGCAATAATGACTGTTCCATAGTTGGAAAGTCGCAGGTTTAGGTTGTCGTTAAAGATGGCCTGATAATGATTACGCAGCTTAAGGTGAAAGTGATGACAAATACGACCGCTTCCAACAAGACGCCTTTGGATGTCCGTCCTCGTCATATGGAGTTCCCATATGCAGACATGTCGACGCGGGACTTCTTTGATAATAATTGTTTAAAAAGTGCTTATATTGCTGCGATGTCAGCGACCTTTCCAGATGGAGAAGCGGAGTTTATTAAGTCTGTGCGGCCTTATCGTAATGATACGAAAGACCCCAATTTAAAAGAAAAAATTAAGGGGTTTATTGGACAAGAGGCACATCACAGCTTGCAACATAAGCGCTTCAATGAACAGTTGCGTGACAAAGGCTATGACGTCCCGCGCTTAGAAAAGGTCTTTTTGAAGGACTTAGAATGGTCGATCAAACGTCGCTCAGATAAACAGCGTTTGGCATTTACTGTGTGTGTTGAACACTTAACGGCAGTGTTTGCCTGTGACTATTTGAATCATAGAGAGCACTGGGCTGGCATGGAAGAGAGCATCGACCAATTGATGCATTGGCATGCAGTGGAAGAGATTGAGCATAAAAGCGTCGCGTTTGATTTGTATATGGAAATTTTTGGAGATCGTCGCTTATTGAAAAAGTCGATGTGTATTGCTTTGATTCTGTTGCCATATCGCTTCATGAAATACCAAGCGCGTTTACTGTGGTGGGCGAAGCGCATGCCACGCTGGTCTGAAGTAAAAGGGTTTTGGAAGTTTATGTACGGTAAACAAGGCATGACACG
>NZ_LWGF01000183.1:0-810 GCF_001635355.1 Oleiphilus sp. HI0125 | reverse complement strand
TACTGGCTCATTAACAGGCTTTTCGTCGCTCACGCGATGCTCTTTCTTTGTTATCGTTAGAGTAAGAGCTTAGCCTTAAAATGCTGCCTTTTCACTTAGCAATTATTCATCTAAGCGCTCAGCTGAGAGTTTAGTGTCGTGTGGTTATTTTAGAGCCTGTATCAGGTTGATGGGTTTCAGTTGCTCACTCACGGCAATCTCTTTAAATCCAAGGCGTTGAGCATGCGATGCGACGCGTTGGCTTGGAACGACCAATTTAGCATTATACGCAGAGTAATTCGTCTGCTGACTATAAGCGTGCAAATTGTCTAAGGTCTCAAGACTCAATGTGATGATGCTATCTGGTACAAAGTCATTTAAAGCGTTTTGTAATTGCTCATCGCTGTATTCTGGCTTTAAGCGCTCATAAAGATCGAGGTGATCAATCTGCGCTCCGCGGGCTCTCAAACCTTGCTCAAGTTTACTGCGCCCGTCTTTGCCTTTTACAACTAAAATACGCTCGCCTTTTACATTTTGAAGATCGGGAATATCTAATAAACCTTCACTGTTGAGGTCTTGTTGAGCGTCATATAACTGAGCTTCGGATTCGGCCAATACGCTTGTTGTTTTGCGCCCAATGCCATACCACGTTTGTTCGGCCGGCATTTGAGGCCATAGTTCGTCAACGAGAGACAGGACACGATGAGCGGCAAACTGGCTGACCACAATGACCTTGCCATATTGATCCAAATTAAAGATGTATTGCTTTGATGTCTGGCTGGGCTCAATGGGAAGTATTTGAATGCAGGGTAGGGCAATACTGCTTGCACC
>NZ_LWGF01000182.1:0-1166 GCF_001635355.1 Oleiphilus sp. HI0125 | reverse complement strand
TCTTACTCCATTGCGAAATTGAACGTTGGCGCAGCATAACAGGTTATACGACAGAGGAAATAAAAAACTGAAGTGCGACCAATAGTGTGTCTAATGTTTAAGGAAATGAAGGTCTTTATGTGTGTGATAGCTCGTATTTACCGAGCCTTACGATTGCTGCATTTTGCTTTTTCTGGAACAATGGCTGAAACGAAATTTTATTAGGAATGGTTGTGATTGATTCTGACGGTTTTAGATCGAATGTCGGAATTATTCTTGCTAACCAACAGAATGAGGTGCTATGGGCGCGTAGAATTGGACAAACTTCTTGGCAGTTTCCTCAGGGGGGAATAAAACCTCACGAAACGCCAGAACAAGCATTGTATCGAGAGCTTTATGAAGAGATCGGTTTAGTGCAAAAAGATGTTCAGATTGTTGCGCAGACTGAGGGCTGGTTACGATATCGCTTGCCAAAACGCTTAGTCCGACATAACTCCCATCCGGTTTGTATTGGCCAAAAACAAAAATGGTTTTTGTTGAGAATGATCGGGCAGGACGAAAGCATCTCTTTGAGCAATGGCGAAACGCCAGAGTTTGATGGTTGGGATTGGGTGAGCTACTGGTATCCATTGGGTCAAGTAGTTTCCTTCAAGCGAGAAGTCTACCGACGTGCATTGAAAGATTTGTCTAGCCACTTATTTACTGTGGACTAGCGTCAAATAATAGGGGTTGAGCAATGCTGGCCACGCTTCGCGGCATAGTACAGGAAGTCAATGCAGCTGCAGATCTTAATGAAGCTCTTCAGCTGATTGTGGATCGAGTGCAGTCGTCTATGCAGACGGATGTATGCTCGATTTATCTTCTTGATAGCGTTGAAAACCGCTACGTACTGATGGCAACGAAGGGTTTGAACCTTGATGCGGTTGGGCAAGTCAGTCTTGGATATTCTGAGGGTCTGGTCGGGCTCGTTGGCGTTCGCCAAGAACCTATTAATTTAGAGCATGCTCAAAATCACCATCGTTATCGTTACTTTCCCGAAACGGGCGAGGAGCGATACGAAAGCTTTCTTGGTGTGCCAATCATTCACCACAAGAAAGTTCTCGGCGTTATTGTTGTTCAGCAAGCTTCAAACAGTCGTCATTTTGATGAAGGTGAAGAAGCTTTTCTTGTTACTGTTTCGGCTCAGC
>NZ_LWGF01000181.1:0-755 GCF_001635355.1 Oleiphilus sp. HI0125 | reverse complement strand
GCTTTCAAAGTCACTCAATAAACCGTCGAACATAGACACGTCTTGCTCGAAGCCGTTAATAATTTGCTCTACGATACCCTCAAGCTTTTCTTTAAAGCGATCACGCCTTCCTTCACGCGGCGCATTCCAACCAATCGCTGAAGACGCGATTTCATTAAGAAGCTTACGTGCAGGATGCCCACCTTTGTTAAAGAAACTGTCATCGATCAACGCCACTTTCAAAATAGGTATCTGCAGTCGTGAAATGATGGCTTTCATTTCAGGCTGCAATTGACGATCTTCAAGAATGAATTCAAATAGCATCGACACAAGGTTGATCATGTCAGCATCGAGACTTTCATAAGCCTTTCCAACCGCTCCAGCGCTCTGATCTCTTAGCAAAGCAGCAAAATCAATGGCTTGATTCTCTCCAACGAACGACCCAGCTTGCTCTAAGCTAAGTGACTGAGCGCGAGATAAAATCGCAACTAACTCGTTTTGTGAAATAACTGGTGCAGCTGAGGCTGAGGAAGAGCTGGCATGCAATCCTGAAACCGGCGTATTACCCTGAATAGGCTGACCTTGAGGATGCAGAAGTTGACGTAATGCGTCTAGATTAACTCCACTATTGCCTGCATCCGCATACTCAGGCGCTTCAACTCCCGAGCCGATGCTTGAATTTGGTGAGAAGGCTGTGCCATTCGAAGAAGGAACGGAGCTTTGCTGTACAGATCGGTTTGTCTGCCTTACTTTAAATTCAGGCAATACTCCATCGT
>NZ_LWGF01000180.1:0-704 GCF_001635355.1 Oleiphilus sp. HI0125 | reverse complement strand
GTGATTCGAAATGAATACATAAGGCGTGTTTGGATCGAGTTGGTCTAAGCCTGTGCTTGTTAAACTTGAATAAGTCCCTTCAATTTTTGGAACTAATCGCGTTATGAGCCAGTCTTGTATTTCTGCGATCGTTGAGCATGCATACAAATCTGTTGTATCGAGTGTTTGTCCCGGAAATAATTGGCCGAGTACAAACGATAGGCGAGTGCTGTCGTGTAATTCCTGCAGTATGACGTCGACTTCTGAGTCGTCAAAGCAACGGACACTTTCGTATAAAGACTTAAAGGTTTGATCGAAAAGCATGCTGGGATCAGTATTATTAACGTTGTTCTTACTCTTACTATAGACAAATAAAATGCAGAGTGCTGTTTTCATTCAATTTGCAAAGTACCCCGTTCTAGGAAACGTAAAGACACGCCTTGCTCGTTTCGTTGGTGAGCAGAGTGCTCTTGACGCCCATATTCGTTTGACGGCGGCCGTTAACCAACAACTGAATCGGTATGGAGAAACCCGAGACAAGGTTGATGTAAAGTTGGCACTTGCGAGCGGAGGCGGTATTAGTCATAAAGAGTGGATCGATTCTCTCACTTTTGATTATTGTCTTGAGCAACCTAGTGGCGATCTAGGTGCAAAAATGCAAAGGGTTATGTTCGATGCCCTAGAGCATTATGACTATGCCTTTATTGTGGGGAGTGATTTTCCAG
>NZ_LWGF01000179.1:0-741 GCF_001635355.1 Oleiphilus sp. HI0125 | reverse complement strand
CGGAACGTTGATCCTAGCGATGAACTTGTAATAAGGGTCTGCCTCAAGCATCGGTACAACAGACTCAGGCGGATTACTCGTGTCTTCGCCCATAAAATAATCAATGACCGGAAATAAGAGATACCAAAATGCAATGAACAGCCATAAAAATACGTCATTAGGTGACAACATATATAGCAAAGGGCCTGCGACAGCCAGCAGGGGCACCATAAAAGATACCAGCCAAAAATGACGTTTTTTGTCGACGTAAACCTCTCCTTCTGGAGATATAAAAGTACCTGCGCGCATGATCCATTCCTATTCTTATTGAGCGTGGAACTATTACAGCAAGTGATAGATCAAAAATTAAGCGTTGAAACTGGCATTAAATCGTCATAATCTGACACTCTTCCGGAATCAATTAACGATCATCGTATGTCGATTAGTAAAGAGCAACTTCAACACTTAAGCCCTAGCATTCACCCAAGCTACGCTCGTTTGTTGGCTGGACACTGCCGAAATGCTGGTGTTGTGATAGAGCAATTGTTTGAAGGAAATAGCTTAACTTGGGAGCAGCTCATCGATAGCAGCCAGTATGTTAGTTTTGAGCAGTTTAAAAGGTTATATGCGAAAGCAGAGCATTTGTCTGGCTCAGATGACCTAGCACTCGATATATCAACGATAAGTCAGTCGAGCGCGCACGGGCCTCTGGGCTATGGCGCAATCTCAGCCCCCACGGTTCGACAAATGTTCTTTCTAATT
>NZ_LWGF01000178.1:0-627 GCF_001635355.1 Oleiphilus sp. HI0125 | reverse complement strand
GATAAGACACCAATGCATAAGCAGCAGAGTGTGATTTGTTAAAACCGTATCCCGCAAATTTTTCTACGAGGTCGAAGATTTTCATCGCCAATTCTGGGTCGACGCCCTGACCTACCGCACCTTCACGGAAAATCTCACGCTGCTTGGCCATTTCTTCAGGTTTTTTCTTACCCATCGCACGGCGCAGCATATCCGCCCCACCAAGGGTATAACCTGCGAGCGACTGGGCGATTTGCATTACCTGTTCCTGATAAACAACAACCCCGTAAGTTGGTTCAAGAATAGGCTCGAGACACTCGTGCTGAAAGTCTGGGTGAGGATAAGCTACTTCTGCTCGACCATGCTTACGGTTGATAAAGTCATCAACCATCCCTGAGTCCAATGGCCCCGGACGGAACAGAGCAACAAGTGCAATCATATCTTCAAGGTTATCTGGCTGAAGCTTCTTAATCAGCTCCTTCATTCCGCGTGATTCGAGCTGGAATACAGCCGTCGTTTCGGCCGTTTTCAATAAAGTGAACGAGGCAGGATCATCAAGCGGGATATGATCAATGTTTATCGTTTCTTTGCCTTCTTTTTGAAGACGAGGATTAATCATCTTCAAGGCCCAATCAACGATAGTTAGGG
>NZ_LWGF01000177.1:0-861 GCF_001635355.1 Oleiphilus sp. HI0125 | reverse complement strand
CCATTGTTGATGCTTGTATTAGTCAAATAAGTCATCATGCGAAGTCGCACCAAGTGCCTACCATCACGTACACAGACATAGCCTGCGGTGAAGGCTACTACACTCAACAGTTCCATAATTTTCTAGCACGCGATATGTCTCTTGAATGCGCCTTAACTGGTATAGATATTTCTATACCAGCAATTCGCACAGCTGCCAAGCGAGTGAAAGAGGCAGCATGGTTAGTTGGCAATGCGTTTCGATTGCCCGTCTCAGATCATAGTCAGAGCCTTGTAACACATATGTTTTCACGTCCCTGTATGTCGGAAGCACGACGCATCATTATGAATGATGGGCTGCTTCTTGACGTGTCAGCAGGCGAAAACCATCTCATTGAATTGCGGAAGCACTTATACCCAGACGTAAAAATTAAAAAGCGGGTAGAGAAAACACCGATATCAAACGAGGATTTTGAATTACTCGAAGACCAACGCGTTTCTTATACCTTCACGCTCAACTCAAAAGACGCCATTCTTGACCTCATCACAATGACTCCACATGTTTGGCGTGCGCAACGCTCTGAGATCGAGCGCACCGCAGAATTGAGATCGCTTTCATTAAGCTGCGATGTATATGTTGCAAGCTATAAACCAAAGAATCATATAAATGGAAACTAGATTTAAGCTATTCTTTGTGTTCAGCGCACTCTTATTGATATCACTCTCTGGCTTAACCTACGCTGAGTTTTATATGGAAGATTCAGTGCAACAAGAACTAATTGGTCTAGTTTCATTAATAGCAGCAGCCCTATCGATATTTGGCGTTGTCGCTGCATATGTCATGATATTGTGGCAACGACTAAAACGCTTTTTCACTACGGAT
>NZ_LWGF01000176.1:0-658 GCF_001635355.1 Oleiphilus sp. HI0125 | reverse complement strand
GCCCCTGTTATGAAAGGGTGGATGGCTGAAGAAAAAGTCGGACAAGTTTCTGATGAGCAAGCCATGCGTTGGTCTACAGACAATACTTTACTCTGGGCCGTTGTGATTAAACCTTGGATTCTTGTGCAGGAACGCAGCACCCATTAGGCGGTCGCAAACCGGTGCAACTCTCGTGTCAGTTTGAAAGGTTGGTCAATTAAGGGGGTGTGGCCACTTTTAGTGAACGGTAAGACTGAGCATCTTTCATTCAGATCCGCCATACGAAGCTGACCTGTGGCTGGGTACATATCCGATTTCATGCCTACTAGAATATCAATGGGCGTTTCGCAATTTTCAATGGCTTGTCTGAAATCATAGCCTTGATCGATGTAAGCTCGAAGGCAATGCATATATGCCCCCCAGTTCTTAACGGACAGCAGTTGTCTCAATATCCATTCTTTACTCAACAAAAGCCGTGAAAGCTGCTTAAAGCTTGGCCATGACATGGCTGAAGCAAAGAACTCAGAAAGTTCAGTTTGTATTTGTTGACGTAAGTTATTGGGCAAATCTCTGTATTCAAAGCCTTGCTCTAGGTATGGCTCAAGCTCATCCAGCAACTGCTTTGCGCGTTGCATTCGATCATCATGCTCATGCCCGAATAGCCCCCATCGCCAATCGG
>NZ_LWGF01000175.1:0-754 GCF_001635355.1 Oleiphilus sp. HI0125 | reverse complement strand
GTCGCTTACTGTTGATCAACTCGTTGATCTAAGATTCATTCCTGATGGAATTTTAGCTGATCCGATATCAATCACCGTGACAGCTTATATTAAGGATACTGATCCAGATACCTATTTGATTTCTGAGCTGTCTCACTCAGGCGAATTGATTGTTTCGATGTTGGACGATTCTGGAATTGATGATCCGGTCATTACTGTAATTGATGGTCCTAACCCGGTTGATCCAGTTGATCCGACCGACCCAATCGATCCATCGAACCCTAGTGCTGACGGTGATCCACTGACGGGGGCTGTCACTGTAGCAGAAGACGCAGTTTTTGATCTTGAATTGGGTCCGTTAACTCCCATTGACGTTAATGAAACAATGAGCAGTGTCACTATCGGTGGTGTGCCAACTGGAGCGATTTTGTCAGCGGGTACGAATAACGGTGATGGCACCTGGACAGTAGAGCCTGCTGATCTTGACGAGTTGAGCCTTACGCCAGTTGAACATTCCAGTGATGACTTTACATTAACGACTGAAGTAACGTTTACAGAGGGCGATGTTAGTCAAGTTTATAATGGTTCGGTGGAGGTTACTTTGGAAGCAGTCGCTGATGCGCCTGCGGTGAGTGCGAGTGATGTAAATGGTGATGAGAATAGTGCTATTGCCTTGGATATCACTGGTAGCCTAGCAGATAACGATGGTTCTGAGTCAGTTACCGGTTACACCATCAGCGATGTGCCGTTAGATGCTACGTTATCGGCTGGCACT
>NZ_LWGF01000174.1:0-1350 GCF_001635355.1 Oleiphilus sp. HI0125 | reverse complement strand
TTCTGGCGTCACTGTAAGAAGCACTGTTGCAGGCGTGCTATATGTGCCATCGTTCACCATGTAGGTCAGCTCCATATTACCGCCAAAGTCAGAATCAGGCCATACTGTCCATGAGCCATCACCATTGTTGATCACCGTGCCACTATCCGGCTGCACACCTAAGCCTTCAACAGTCATAGTATCGCCATCAGCATCCGTCGCACCCACAGCAGTTAGCAACTCTGACTCTGTGAATGTAATCGATCCATCCTCGGCGACTGTATAATTTGATGCCTGATCTACAGCAACAACTTCTGGCGCAGCGTTGATGACATTCACATTCACGAAACTCGTCACGCTATTTAAATCGTCACTCGCCACGAAGCTAATCTGTGCTTCGCTAGAGAAATCTGGATCTGGCGTATAGGTATATGTGCCATCGCTCGATTGTCTAAGTACACCGACACCATCGGTAATTTGCACACCAGTAATTGACAGGTCATTACCATCGACACCGTTAATCTGAGCAAGTAAATCCGCATCAGTAAATTCAACCGAGTTGCCTTTGTCGATATCTGTCGTTGCAATACCCTCGATTTCGAGCCCATTGTCCGCACCAGGTACAGCAGGTTGAACACCAATACTGCTCTGTTCATCGAACAACTCACCATCACGTTGGATCACATAAGCAAAGTCCACTTCGCCG
This sequence comes from Oleiphilus sp. HI0125, assembly GCF_001635355.1. Taxonomy (NCBI): domain Bacteria; kingdom Pseudomonadati; phylum Pseudomonadota; class Gammaproteobacteria; order Oceanospirillales; family Oleiphilaceae; genus Oleiphilus; species Oleiphilus sp. HI0125. Next base: position 665 of record NZ_LWGF01000174.1, on the reverse strand, counting down.
GTAAATCCATCCGCTGGTGAGAAGGTCCATGTGCCATCACCATTATCAACAAGCTCGCCTTGCGAGTTATTAATTAAGTGTACAAATCCAGGTTCATCGCCATCTTGCACTTGTGTGTTCTCAGCCATATCTAAAAGATCAAGCTCAGTAATGATCAGATCTTGACCTTCTGTGGCATCGAAGTCTCCCGTAATATCGCTGCTATCAGGCAAGGCATTCGAGTTTTCATCACCATAATCAACGGTAGTGGCTGTCAAAGTTACTTCGAAGGTACCGTGCCAGTTTTCAGGTGGGTCGATCGAGATATTCGAGATATCCCAATCATTAATCAAGATCAGCTGTCCTTCTTCGGTGATCGTCACCGAATGTTCACCATCACTAATCGTGAAGCCCAATGGGTAACCCGTCATCACCAAGCTTGTGAGTGATTCCGAGGCATCGAGTAAATCGACACTCAAGCTCAAGAAGCCGGTCTCATCCTCGTTCATCACAATCGGGCCATCTTGACTCTTAGTAATAACCGCACCGTCAGCGACAGGACGCACGTAGACAGGCATATCCATCGCCGTTTCGACCGTACCGTCACTCACAATCACTTGCAGCTGAGTAGTACCGGCAAAGTCATCTTCAGGCGTGAAGGTGAAGGTACCATCACCATTAGCCAC
>NZ_LWGF01000173.1:0-990 GCF_001635355.1 Oleiphilus sp. HI0125 | reverse complement strand
ACGACGTCACCTGAAATTTCAGCTGGGTATGCGAAGTACAAGAATGCACGACCAGTCAAAGCAGGGTTTAAGAAGTTCTTACCGGTACCACCAAAGATTTCTTTACCAATCACAACACCAAATGAAATACCTAAAGCAACTTGCCATAGTGGTAAATCAGGTGGGCAGATCAAAGCAAATAGAATCGATGTTACGAAGAAACCTTCGTTAACTTCGTGACCACGAACAGCTGCGAACAACACTTCCCAAAAACCACCAACTACGAAGGTAACCGCGTAAATAGGCAGGAAGTAAGCTGCACCATAAGCCATATTATGCCAAATATTACTTGGGTCATGACCAATAAAGAACAAGCTATGCCAGTCCGTTGGAGCAGTCGCTAGACCTGCTGCAATTGCATCGTTTGCTTGGAAACCGATATTCCACATACCAAAAAACATAGCTGGGAATGTACACATCCAAACTGTGATCATAATACGCTTCAAATCTACGCCATCGCGAACATGAGATGTCGCAGCAGTTGTGCTTGAAGGTGAGTAAAAAATCGTATCTACGGCTTCATAAAGTGCGTAGAACTTTTCATATTTGCCACCCTTATGAAAGTGCGGCTCAAGATCATCTAAAAAACTACGTAAGCCCATATTAGCCCTCCTTCTCGATGCGCGTTAGGTTGGACCGAAGGATCGGACCATACTCATACTTACCAGGGCATACAAATGTGCATAATGCCAAATCTTCCTCGTCTAACTCCAGGCAACCTAATTGCTGAGCTTGTTCAGTGTCTTCAACAATCAATGCGCGAAGAAGCTGAGTAGGAAGGACGTCTAATGGCATTACACGTTCATAAGCACCAACAGGAACCATCGCGCGTTCACTACCATTTGTAGTGGTGCTAAAGCTAAACAGTTTACTTCCCATTAATTTTGATAAGTAAATGTTCATGACAGAGAACTTGTTCATGCCCGGGTTTAACCAACCGAACAACTCGCG
>NZ_LWGF01000172.1:0-1133 GCF_001635355.1 Oleiphilus sp. HI0125 | reverse complement strand
ATTATTTGTGTTCGTATTGGCGTTGAATATTTTCTGGGAACATCAAGTGGTTATGATAAAAACAGCACGTCGCATACTCGACTCACACATTAAAGCTCGTTTATGGACTCTGTTACTCCTCTCTTTTTCAGTATTTTCTAGTGCTGCTAATGCTTCCTTCAATTTTGATTTAGATTCAGACGGCTTTGGCGCAAGCAATTCGCAATTTTTACCCGTTGACGAGGCATTTATTTTTGATGTTCAAGTGACATCTAAAGGGCTCAGAACATCTTGGAAAATTACCGAAGGCTATTATTTATACCAAAGCAAAATCGAGGTCAGCCTACTAGATTCCAACGCGACACTCGGCACACCTAATTTTTCAGACTCAGGGATTGAAGAGAACGACCCCTATTTCGGGATGACACGTGTTGTGTACAACGAACTTCAAATGGAATTACCAGTCACGCTCATTAGCGATGCTAAAGAAACGGAAATCAAAATCACTTACCAAGGCTGCGCTGTCGCTGGCCTATGCTATCCACCGCAAGCAAAGACAGTACTCTACTTTCCCGTAGAAAATGCACCGGCCCCAGTGCTCGAAGACATCGAAGCACAAATCAAGGCAAAATCACTAAGTTTAAGTACAGACGATGCTTCTTCGATATTCTCATTCATGCAGGAGAACTCTGCCTTAGCAACAGCAGCTATATTCTTTTTGCTTGGCCTCGGATTAACCTTTACGCCCTGCGTACTGCCGATGATTCCGATTATCACAACGATTGTGGCTGGCAATAATCAAAGCTCGCAAAAAAATTGGGGGCGCAATTTTAGTCTCGCATTGTCGTATGTCGCTGGCATGGCACTCACCTACGCAGCTTTCGGCCTAACAGTCGGCTTATTAGGTGCAAGCGCGAACCTTCAAGCAACAATGCAAAGCCCGATTGTTCTTATCTTTTTTGCGATTGTATTCATAGCACTCGCTGCGGCGATGTTTGGACTATATGAACTGCAACTCCCAGCTTTTCTTCGTGATCGACTACAGAACCAGAGCGCTAAACTGAGCGGCGGAAAAATAGCGAGTGTTTTCTTCATCGGCGCCCTATCTGCCCTACTGGTATCGCCATGCGTGTCTGCTCCCCTTGCCGGCGCTC
>NZ_LWGF01000171.1:0-1054 GCF_001635355.1 Oleiphilus sp. HI0125 | reverse complement strand
AAGCCGTGATCTTTACCGCAGAGCTCTGTACATTGACCGCGATATACTCCCGGCTCATTAATACGTGTCCAGCTCTCATTAATAAAACCAGGAATGGCATCTTTTTTAACCGCAAAATCAGGAATCCACCATGAGTGAATCACGTCATTTGCCGTAATTAAGAAGCGAATTTTTTTACCAACCGGCACAACGAGCTCGTTATCTACTTCTAATAGATAATTTTCGTTTTTCTCTTGTGCGTTATAGATTTCTTCTTTGGGTGTGGACATGTTGCTGAAGAAATCGACCCCTGAGCCCAAATACTCGTAACGCCATTTCCATTGGTAGCCAGTGATTTTGATATCCACATCAGCATCACTAGTGTCGTACATTTCAACAAGTGTTTTGGTCGCTGGAATTGCCATGACAACCAGAATAATTACAGGAACGATCGTCCAAATAATTTCTATCGTGGTATTTTCATGAAAATTCGAAGCTACCGCGCCTTTACTCTTACGGTGCTTAAAGATCGAATAGAACATCACCCCAAACACTACGACACCAATTGCCACACAAATCCAAAAAATGGTCATGTGCAAGTCATAGACTGAGTGACTAATGTCCGTCACTCCGCGAGGCATATTCAATCCATACTCTGCGCTTACATCCGCTGCATAAATTGCAGACAGCAGCAGACTCAGCGCCTTTACTAGGCGTGATCGCATACGGGTCTCCACAGATTATTATTTTTGTTCCTGTGAGGCTTCCTACTACTAACTACTTAACTACTTCAAAGAAGCTCAAGTAACAGTTGGATTTATTTTTATTGCCCTTTGAGTATAGCGAGCTGCATTTTGAAATCGCAACGCCTTTTAGGCCTTTTTTGTTCTTTTTTTGAGCTTTTTTTTCGAACAGTGCTTTGCGACACGAAAGTTTTGTTTACTTTTTGATCAAATCTTGAGGGTCGAGCAATTTTACAACGCTCACTTCTTCTTGTTCGGTAGGTTCTTCAAATTGATTAACGCGTGTTTTTAATTCATCCGGCGAAACATTTGCAACGAGTGCTTCTGTAAAA
>NZ_LWGF01000170.1:0-1278 GCF_001635355.1 Oleiphilus sp. HI0125 | reverse complement strand
TTTAGATGCCGTAGATAGGCGTTATAGAGAAGCTCTCGCTAATCATACCAGTAAAGATGTCGCACAGCGTTATATAAAAATGCGCGGTTTAAGTGATGAGGTGATTGAGCGTTTTGGTATCGGTTATGCGCCAGCTGAACGAGATTTTGTTGGAGGTCAGGCGGGAGACCGGCAGCTTGCTAAGCTCGTTGAAATGAAATTGGTCTCGCAAAAGTATGAGCGACCTTTTGATCTGTTTCAGAACCGTTTGATGTTTCCTATTCGGAACATGCGTGGCAAGACTGTTGGTTTTGGTGGAAGAACCTTAGGCGACGATAAAGCAAAGTACATCAACTCTCCCGAGTCTCGTGTTTTTCACAAAAGTAACGAGATTTATGGGCTGTTCGAAGCATCTAGAGCCCTTAGAAGTATTGAAAAGCTTCTTGTTGTTGAGGGTTACATGGATGTGGTTTCTCTTGCTCAGCACGGGATTGATTATGCTGTAGCAACTTTGGGAACTGCGACTAACGCAGAAAACTTAGGTCAGCTATTACGTCGCTGCAAAAAACTGATTTTCTGTTTTGATGGTGATGCTGCGGGTATGAGAGCTGCTCAAAAGGCGATGGATAATTTGCTGCCGATGTATGAAAACGGTATGCAATTTAGCTTTTTAATTCTCCCTCAGGGAGAAGATCCTGACACCTTAATTCGCGAAGAGGGTGCGGATAATTTTGAGAAACGTATCGAGCGAGCTTTACCGCTTTCTGAGTTCTTTTTTCAGGTTCACACGCAGGGCTTAAATCTTGATTTGCCAGAAGATCGGGGCGTTCTTCGTAGCAGAGTGCAAGAGATCTTAAATGATTTACCTAAGAGTGCATTAAAGTCGGGCTTGTGGGACCGTCTTAAAGAGCTAACTAGTCCGCGTAAGAAGTTTTCTGAGCCGGGGCGTCAAGTGACACGTGAGAGCTCCGAGATTCGTGTAATTCGTACTAAAGATATCGCGATTTGTTTAGGACTATACTTCGCTCCAGAAAGACATCAGGCACTCAATGATTTAGACATTACCTTCCAGTCTGAAACAGCGGCGATGTTTGTTGGGTTCATAACCAAGTTTAAGATCATGTCGCAGCAAGATTTGATGTATCAACTTGCCGTTGATCAGCAAGGTTATCGCGAGCGATTTTTTGATTTGTTTTCGGGGATTGAAGCGATTCCAGAGCCTGATATCGCGATTGAAGAATTAGATTTCATAATAAAACGCGCAATCGAACAAAAAAAACGTGTTGATGCGCTGCGAGC
>NZ_LWGF01000169.1:0-667 GCF_001635355.1 Oleiphilus sp. HI0125 | reverse complement strand
GTCAGTGGGGGCGACAAGCACAGCCAGCCTTTCAGAGAAGCGCCCTTACCTCGTTGTTGGCTGTTTTGTTGTGGGTATGCTTCTGACTCCACCTGACGTTATTTCTCAAACATTGCTAGCCCTTCCAATGTGGCTTTTGTTCGAAATCGGTTTACTGTTTTCAAAACTTATTGAGAAAAAACAAACAGAAAATGAGCAACTAACAAACTAGTAATGAACCTGCTCTTACTCTCTCCAAACAATATTATCGATGAGTCGACTGCCGTCATTAAAGGACGGCAGCTCGAGCATATCCACAAGACCTTGCGCGCGAAAACCGGTGATACGCTGAGCGTAGGCATTGAAAACGGTTTGATTGGGAAAGGCACATTAACCGAGCTCAATCAAGTACAAGCAAAGCTAACATTTCGCTGTACAAAGCAAGCCCCAGCACCATTACCGATCAAGCTCGTATTGGCGCTACCACGGCCTAAAATGCTTCGTCGCATCATTCAAACTGCCGTCACGATGGGAGTCAAAGACTTCACCTTTATCAATGCCTGGAAGGTAGAAAAGAGTTATTGGCAGACCCCTTGGTTAAACGAGGAATCACTGCGTGAAAATGCGCTCATCGGCTTAGAGCAAGACAAAGATACGGTGATGCCTGTATTCAAAACAAGAAAGCTGT
>NZ_LWGF01000168.1:0-2042 GCF_001635355.1 Oleiphilus sp. HI0125 | reverse complement strand
GCCAGCTAAAGGATGAATACTATGCGCAGCATCACCCATCAAAATGGCTTGATCCGCAACATAGCTCTTTGCATGACGTTGGCGTAGAGGAAATTTAAATCGCTTAGATACTGACTTAACCGCGCCTAGCTCACCTTCTATTTGTGCGGCCAACTGACGTTTAAACTCGACTTCAGGCAATGAAAAAATATGCGCAGCTTTATTTGTATCAATCGACCACACGATGGAACAAAACGAAGCATCAGATGAAGCCCCTTCTGTACTTGAGTTATTTAAGGGCAAAAAAGCTACAGGGCCACTCTCGGCAAAACGCTGACGCGCCTTCATACCGTGAGGCATTTCCATTTCGACAGTGCAAACGATAGCTTCTTGATCATAATCCCATTCGCGCGTCGCCAAATTCAGCTGTTTACGAATACTAGAATTAGCACCATCAGCGCCAATAAGTAGATTCGTATACACAGATGATTGATCAGAAAAACTTAATTGATAGGCGCGAGCTTGCTCGCCCTCGCGAGAGATCAAGGCGCATGATGTAATGTCTTTCTCGAAGAAAGTATGCACATTGTTTTGCTCGCCAATGGCTCTCATACAAGCTGCCAGCAATACATGATTCTCGATAATGTATCCAAGCGCCTGGGCCTGATATTCAGCCGAATCAAAATGGATACGACCGCCGCCTAGTTCCTCCCAAACCTCCATAGTTTGGTAAGGTTGCACAAGTGATGAAGGAAGATGCTCCCAAACACCACAACGATGAAAAAAAGCGACATTTGCAGGCGTCAAGGCACTGACTCTAGCCGAGTAGTCGTTTACAGAGTAGCGCTTCATATCGACGGCTACATCAGGTTGTGATTGTCGATCAATCAAAGCCACACGATAGCCTTGTTGACCTAGGCATAGTGCAGCGCTTGCACCAACAATCCCCGCTCCCACAATAGCGAGGTCAAATGATTGATCGTTTAAGGACGTTTGCTCAGACATAAATTATCGAATTCTCTCAAGCGCGTTCTAAATCAAATGTCTGAGCTCGCCCCATTGCATGCTTTGCAAACTCTGACTTTAGTTGCGATAAGCCATTCAGAGTCACTAAACCAGCACTACGAGCTAGCGCTGGGATGTGTGACTCTGGGGAAAACACATCAATCAGTTGATCACTAAAGCTCACAATTTTACGCTGTTCAGGCTGATGCTGCTGCGCGATATTTTGTAAGACAGAATAACTCCAATACGCATCTCGACTAGATTGCCTCAGACCTTCAATCACGCCAGCAACACCGCGAAGAGCTAAATTAAACCCTTGCCCAGCTACGGGGTGCAAGCTATGCGCGGCATTCCCGACCACTACAAAGCGAGAACGAACCGGCTCCTTAGCCTGCTTCAAAGTCAAAGGGTACGAAACCCGTTTACTCACATTAAGAATTCGTCCTAGACGATCTCCAAACAAACGCGCAACTTTGTCCGCAAAATCACGCTCATTTAATTTCATAGCGGCTTCTGCATCTTGCTCAGATAAGGTCCATACCAAAGCACTCGTATCGATTGTGAGGGGTAAAAGCGCTGAAGGACCTGTTCGAGCAAAGCGCTCGAAAGCAACACCTTCATTTGGTAATTCCGTCTCTACGTTTGCAACAATGGCAAATTGCTCATAAGACTTGATTTGGTACTCTATTCCCAAGCCCTGAGCTGTCGGGGAGTTGGCACCATCCGCGGCGATGACGAGCTTAGCTTTTAACTCCTGTGCGCCACCATTGTCACGAGCAACGATTAATTGAGCGTGCGTATCGTGCATGACAACCTGCGAAACATTGGCTCCATCAAGAACATCTACCTTGCTATCTAATAACTGCGAAGATAAGTACTGACCAAAGGCCATGTTTGGAACGACATAGCCAAGGGCATCAAGCTGCAAATCTGTTTTGGCAATTCGAGTTGTTCCCATTCGCCCCTGCTCGGAGACATGAACCGTATTAATTGGATTTGCTTGTACTGAATCTGCATCCCATAGATCGAGATCTTTCAATATTTCGATGCTACCTAAT
>NZ_LWGF01000167.1:0-1210 GCF_001635355.1 Oleiphilus sp. HI0125 | reverse complement strand
CGGTATCGATTTCATCCGCAACAAGAAGGTCTTTCAAGGTCAGTGCAGTGTCACCGGCTCCTACCGTCACGTGATAGGTAATGACGGTCTCAAGTGCTGTTGCTAAATCTAGCCCCGTAAGACCAGGTAGCGCTGCAAGCACAACGTCAAGAGCTTCTTGCTCTGTGCTCACATTAACACCTAAGTCTTTTACAAGCTGGATGAATGCAGCGTCAGTCGGCGCGAATACCGTTAGGCTCGGCACGGTGCTCAAGATGTCAACTAAGCCTTCGCCAGCAGCTTTGCCTGCATCAACTGCAAGAATACCTTGCAGCAAAATATCAAAGTCATTCGGATTGCTATCGACGCCTTCAAGTGAGCTGACTGCGATAGCTGTGCCTGCGATAGTTGGGAGATCACTTTGTCCTGCCGCTGGCAGGTCGAGTGGAATAAGTACGCGATTGATGGAGTGCACGATACCATTGCTTGCTTTTGTACCACGCTTCCAGAATGACAGTTTAGGATTCTTAAATTCTGGGTCGTTATCTATGAGCTGAAGTCCAACAGGTAAGATGCTAGCACCATCAAGTAGGGTTGGTACTTCGCCGTCATATATGACGCTGAATTTAGAACGTGATTCAGGAGCAACATGGTAAAGCAGAATGTTACGCAGAATATCGATGGCTGCATCTTCGTCACCGCCAGTTAATCCTAGCAGTGTGGCGAAGATCGCGTTGAATGCGCCCTCTTCGCTATTCCCTTCATAGCCGAAGTCACGAGCCAAGCGCAAAAATGCAGCGTCACTTGGTGCGAATACTGTTACGTCGATCTTTTCGCTGGCAAGTGTTTCAGCAAGACCAGCTGCTTGAACCGCGGCTAATAAGATATCGTTATCATAACGGCGATGATCGAAGCCATTGCCACTCTTAGCAACGATTTCGGTAATGGTAGGTTTAGGTTTGTCGGCGCCTCCAAATTTGAAGAACGACCAAGCGTTTGCCGATACAGAAACGGTAGACGCAACCACGCCTGCGCAAAGTAGGCGCAAAGCTTTTGAATTTTTCATTGTTAACTCCTATCTAGCGAGAAAGTCCGATTTTTACTGCTTCGATTTTCGGGCTGCCAAAGCAGTCCAGATAAGAGTGGCCACTCAACACAACTAACGTTGATACGAGCCCTTACGTGTTTACTTTTTGTTCGGTTTAGTAAGTTTATGTATTTTGTCGAACTA
>NZ_LWGF01000166.1:0-965 GCF_001635355.1 Oleiphilus sp. HI0125 | reverse complement strand
CGGTAGCACCCAGTAACTTTCAACATCACCCAGTTGCAANGCTAAGAAACCGCCGCCTAGGCCGCCAAGAATAAACTGCCCTTCTGCACCGATGTTCCATACCTGCGCTTTAAAGCAAAGCATTAAGCCCATTGCACACAATAATAGTGGCGCAACTTTGATGCCGAGTTCAGTCCAACCGTACAAGTCCTCGAGCGGCTGTAAGAAGAATACATAGAGAGAACCCAGTGGATCATGCCCTAAGGAAGCAAATACAATTGCACCACTAATCAAGGTTAATAGCACCGCCAGCACTGGCGATAAATAGGCCATCGCCTTCGAGTCTGAAGGACGCTTTTCTAATTTAAAGATCATGCGACTGCTCCCGCTTGCTCGTTATCTTCTACAGGAGTCTTGTCACCCGCCATCCATTTACCAAGTTGGTTAATGCTAACCTTCTCTGTCGCTGCAACAGGTGACAACTCACCATCNCAAATCGCACAGATACGATCACTGATTTGATACAACTCATCGATATCCTCAGACACTACTAGGATCGAAGCACCGGCATCACGTAATTTGATGAGTTCATGGCGAATCAAAATCGCAGCACCAATATCCACACCCCACGTAGGATGCGAACACACTAATAACTTAGGATTTTGAAGAATCTCACGACCGATAATGTATTTTTGGAGATTACCACCAGACAAAGACTTCGCTTGCGCTTGCGCATCCGGTGTTTTTACTTTGAAGTTACTGATAATAGTGTTGGCGAACTCTTTGACTTTGGAGCGATTAATCCAACCTTTATTGACCAAATCACCCGTTTGATATGCCGTGAGTAGACCATTGTCTTCCAAGGACATATCGGGAACCGCACCACGTCCTAGACGTTCTTCAGGGACAAAACCTAAACCTAAAGCGCGTCGTTCGGCAGGTCCTAATTTACCCACTGTCAGATCTTCAAACTTGATGACAGAGGC
>NZ_LWGF01000165.1:0-962 GCF_001635355.1 Oleiphilus sp. HI0125 | reverse complement strand
TGCAGGAACCTTATTTCTGCGAACTTCCTGAAAAAAGCCAATCAGCATGGCTTACCCCTTGCGTCGAGCCATAAACGCTAAGCGCTGTAACAACTGTACGTCTTGTTCATTTTTGAGCAATGCGCCATACATTGGTGGAATCGCTTTGCTAGGGTCGCGTTCGCGTAAAAGCGCTTCACCTACTTCGTCTGCCATTAGGAGTTTCAACCAATCTATCAATTCACTAGTAGATGGTTTCTTCTTAAGGCCTGGAACCTTACGCACGTCGAAGAACACGTCTAAAGCATCTCTAAGAAGCTCTTTTTTGATGTCTGGATAATGCACTTCAACGATTTTCTGCATGGTTTCGGCATCAGGGAAATCAATGTAGTGAAAGAAGCAGCGGCGCAAGAATGCATCAGGAAGTTCTTTTTCGTTATTACTCGTGATGAGAACAATTGGGCGATTTTTAGCTACGATTCGCTCTTGTGTTTCGTAAACATAAAACTCCATTTTGTCGATCTCAAGTAAGAGGTCATTTGGAAATTCAATATCAGCTTTGTCGATTTCATCGATCAACAGAATGACACGCTCTTCTGCCTCGAATGCTTCCCACAGTTTACCCTTCACAATGTAGTTAGAAATGTCGTGTACTTTATCGACACCAAGCTGAGAGTCACGTAGGCGAGATACTGCATCGTACTCGTACAAACCTTGCTGCGCTTTCGTGGTTGATTTGATATGCCACTGAATCAAACGAGCGTCTAGGGATTTTGCTAACTGCTCAGCAAGCATGGTCTTACCCGTGCCAGGCTCACCTTTAATTAGTAGAGGTTTTTGCAATGTAATCGCCGAATTAACAGCCATTTGAAGATCACTAGTAGCGACGTATTCGTTTGTACCCTTGAAACTCATAACCTATTCCTAAAACATTTGTTGTAGCGCGAGCATTCTAATCTATGCCTAGCTTCTGCGGGTAGTCA
>NZ_LWGF01000164.1:0-1034 GCF_001635355.1 Oleiphilus sp. HI0125 | reverse complement strand
GTGATGGGACGTTCACGCTGACACCGGCTGCAAACTTCAATGGTGATCTCGATATTAGTTTCGATGTATTCGATGGTGAAGCGACAGTCGCAGCTAATATCGATTTGACAGTGAACCCAGTGAATGACGCCCCAACAGCCATAGATGATTATATGATTGCTGCAGGTCCGGGTGCAATTAGGCTCGATAGTGAGCTTGATTTGGGCAAAATGCAATATCAAACAGCCGATGGTAACTGGCATGATATGATCGTTGGCGTTGAATATTCAGCCGATACAGAGTTGCAGTATGTTCCAAATGATGGTGCAACAGATAATAGTATGGACGTCTTCATTGGAACATTTGATCCAGAAGATTCAACGGCAGAACCAGAGGATTGGGGATCAATCAATAATGGCGTTGCGACTTTTATTCAGGGTGATTTGACAGTCGTAACATCCATGAGCAACGGTAATGTTACAGCTTATAATTCTCAAGACACTCATATTGGTCTCGGTATTGGAGATCCCCGCCATAATGGTTTAAGTGATAAAGACGTTATGTCAGTCGAGATCTCAGGTGATGAGATCAACCATGTGACCTTCGAATTAAGCGGTCTAGGAAGTTGGTTTGATGCGAACAATAACCAGGCTACTCAGGTTGTGATCCGTGCGTATGATACACACGGCAATCTAATTGATTCACAAGGTGGTTTTCGAGAGAGTGGAAATCTAGAGGATAGTTACTCTTTCACTACAGATCAGCCCGTAGCTAAATTCGAGCTTGGTACAGTCGGCGGCCGTGGTCAATATGTAGTTAAGAACATGACGATTTCTCGTGTTTCAACCGAAGAGATAAAAGTCACGTCTATTCAGCCAGATGGCAGTGCAATTACAAATACGCATAGCTTAAATTTGACCGAGAATATGGATGATTCAGTTAATCTCACCGATGAATTAGTTGAAATCTCACCGAATATAACTGAAGTTTTGATCACCGTTGGCGAGGATAGTGTTCTAACTTTAACGCCTGAAAATCTGCTAAATAATGACTTC
>NZ_LWGF01000163.1:0-1050 GCF_001635355.1 Oleiphilus sp. HI0125 | reverse complement strand
AGCTTTTAATGCTAGCGCTTTGAGTTCACCCTCAAAGGCTTCGCCATTTGAATAGGCTTGGATTAAACGTGTTTCAAAATCATGACTCGTGTCTGCCAACTTATCTAAGCTCGCTAGACGGGCACCACCTTTGAGAGTATGCAGTACTCGTTGCAACTCTTGATTGTAGTTCTGTTCGGTTGGCGCATCAGCCCAATCCGCCATGTTCGTTTCGAGCGCTTCGATGAGTTCCTGCGCCTCCTCGGCGAACATATCAAGCACTTCTTTATCGAGGGCGTCTTCTTCTGATAATTCAGGCTTGACAGGTTTCGCTGGCTCTGGCTCAACTGGAATTGTCGTCTCTTTTACGAGCGTTATCTCTTCAACTTCAACAATTTCAGGTTCTGTAGCCTCGATATTCTCAACTTCAGGTTCTACTTCTGTTTGCTCAGGCTGAGGTGCTGGAACCTTACTTAATACTGGTTCTTCACCAGCAATAGAGCGCTTAACAGCTTCTAGCAAATCTAATGCTGGAGCAGGAACAGAACCCGCTTCAACACTATCGACCATAGACGCTAGTGCATCATGACACTGAAGACAAAGTTCAATCACGGCCGGACTCGCAACGGTGTGTGCTTCAACCGTGCGCTCAAACAATGTTTCTAACTCATGTGAGAGATCACCAATTGCAGTGACCTCAGCCATACGTGCACCACCTTTTAGCGTATGTAGATCGCGCTGCAATTCACCTACAAGCGTAAAATTATCACTCTCACTCTGCCATTGGTGCAGTAGCTCGCCTGAATGATTGATCAACTCTAGCGCTTCTTCCAAGAAAATTTCAGCTAACTCAGGATCAAGTTCCGCCAAAGATCCTGAAGCAGTTTGATCAACTTCTTCAACTTGGATGGTTTCTTCTGGTGCAGCTTCTGGTTCTGTCGCTACAAGCTCTTCTTCAGTTTCTTCTACAGCATACTCTGGAATGGCTTCAGCTAGAGATTCCTCAAGTGCATCAATACTAATTTCGATATCTTGCTCTTGCTCTTGCTCTTGCTCTTGCTCTTGCTCTTG
>NZ_LWGF01000162.1:0-1196 GCF_001635355.1 Oleiphilus sp. HI0125 | reverse complement strand
AGCAGCAATTGTAGCCGCGATGACTTCATCTGAGTGTGCGCTAGAAACAAAGCCAGCTTCAAATGCTGAAGGAGCAAGATAGACGCCTTCGTTGAGCATTTCATGATAAAAGCGTTGGAATTTTTCCATATCGCATTCCACTACTTGTTCGTAGAAATCAACCTTATCTTCTTTGCTGAAAAAGAAGCCGAACATAGAACCTGCCTGACTGAAACACATTGAGGTGTTTGTGTTTTTAGCGGCTTGTTTTAAACCTTCAACTAATTTTGTGGTTTGGGCTATCAAGTGCTCATAGAAACCAGCTTCGCTTATTTTGGTGAGCATAGTTAGCCCTGCTGCCATCGCTAAGGGGTTTCCTGAAAGAGTGCCTGCTTGGTATACGGGACCGGTAGGTGCAATGTAATCCATAATGTCAGCGCGTCCACCAAAGGCGCCGACCGGTAATCCTCCACCGATTACTTTGCCTAAGGTTGTAATATCGGGGGTTACGCCAAAATGACCTTGTGCTCCACCTAATGAAACGCGAAAACCGGTCATCACTTCATCGAAAATGAGTACGCTTTTGTACTCGTCACAAATGTCGCGAAGCCCTTTAAGGAAGCCTGGCACAGGCGGAATACAATTCATGTTGCCTGCAACGGGCTCAACGATGATCGCGGCAACATCGTTACCAATCTCTGAAAAAGCTTGGCGGACAGAGTCTATATCGTTAAAACGCAGGGTAATGGTGTGCTCTGCAAGGCTTGCTGGAACGCCAGGAGAGTTTGGAACGCCTAGTGTAAGAGCGCCAGAACCTGCTTTAACAAGTAGCGAATCTGAGTGGCCGTGATAACATCCTTCAAACTTAACAATCTTGTCGCGACCGGTGAACCCACGTGCGAGGCGAATAGCACTCATTGTTGCTTCTGTGCCCGAGCTGACCATGCGCACTTTTTCAATCGAGGGAACTAGCTCGCAGACCTTTTTAGCCATCACCGTTTCGAGTTCAGTCGGAGCTCCGTATCCTAAGCCCTGTTGCAATTGCTTTTGTACCGCCTCGACCACATCTTGGTTGGCATGACCTAAGATCATAGGCCCCCATGAACCGACGTAATCGATGTAACGTTTATCGTCTGCATCGATAAGGTAAGCACCTTCACCTTTTTCAAAAAATAGAGGGCTACCGCCAACGCCTTTAAAAGCACGAACAGGCGAGT
>NZ_LWGF01000161.1:0-1363 GCF_001635355.1 Oleiphilus sp. HI0125 | reverse complement strand
GGTGAGTGGTGGGCCCGGTACGGGTAAAACGACAACGGCTGCAAAAATTATCTTAGCGCGTTTGTCTGCAGAGAAGTGCATAGAGAGGGCCATAGAGAAGGGCATAGAAAGTAGGCGTGCGTCATCGACGGTTTGCTTGGCACCTACTGGCAAGGCTGCACAACGCTTAGCATCGTCGCTAAGTTCTCAAGCTGAATCCTTATTGTCTAGCTTGCCGTTTGAAGAAGACTTGATTCAACACTTACGCTCTGCACTGCCTAAACAAGGTAAGACAGTTCATCGATATTTGATTGAAAACGATGTGTCGATGAGCGACTTTGATGACGATGACTATCTCAGTGATAACGAACGTTTGTTTGGCAAGCTCGAAACCTCAGCGATTCCAGATGTCCTCGTTATTGATGAATCTTCAATGATTGATTTAGCTTTAATGGAACGTTTAAGCATGATTTTGCATCCGCAAACGTGCGTAGTGTTCTTGGGTGATCATTATCAGTTGCCTGCGGTGGAAGCTGGTGATGTTTTTGCGCGTTGGGTAAAACGCTTTAAGCGTAATGCCGTATCTGCTGAGCAGTTAGGGCAACTAGTTCATCTACTGCCGTTTGATATGAATGTTGAACCATCGGAGTCTGAACAGATCAATCCTCTCGTGACATTGCAAAAGAGCTATCGTTTTCACGGTGCTTTAGCGGATATTGCGCGTCTTATTCGTGATGAGCCAGTAGAGACTTTGCGTCATTTCCTAACAACGAATACTGACAAAGCTATTAAATATCACTGGGTTGAGGGAAGAGCGCAGCAAGAACTTGGTGCATTGATGGCTCATTATCAAGACTTTGTAGAGCTTGCTGGGACAAAAGCGTCATTGGCTGAACTGCAAAAATGCTTCGATCAGTTCCAAATTCTTTGTTCAACGAGACAGGGGCCTTTAGGGACGGATCAGCTCAACGAGGTCATTCATACAAAAGCACAGAGTCGATTTTCATCAAGCCGCGCTGGTGTGTATCACGGTATGCCGATTATGTTGGAGCGTAATTATCCAAAACTCGATTTGTACAATGGAGACGTGGGTTTTTATATCGAAAACGTAAACCAAAACCACGAAAGCCAGTTTGTTGTGATGTTTTACCGAGGCGGGGAAGGGCGCGATATCGTAGTTTTGCCTTCGCAGATTGATAAGTTCGATCTGGCATATTCGATGACAGTGCATAAAAGTCAGGGCTCAGAATATGATCACGTTGGAGTGGTGCTTGCGCCATATGCGCCAGAGTTACTGACCCGCGCTTTGTTATATACCGCAGTAACGCGCGCGAAGCAGAAATGCACGCTGTATCTTAATGATGAGTCATTGTATAGATTAATG
>NZ_LWGF01000160.1:0-955 GCF_001635355.1 Oleiphilus sp. HI0125 | reverse complement strand
TACTTTGAACGAGGGTAAGCGTATGAAAGACACGTATTTTGTGGCAGACGATTTAGACGAAGTTGAGCTAATTCAAAACGAGTTGATGGAAGCTGGAGTAGAGAAGGATAGCATTTCTGTTTGGAGCGGCGACGCCTATGGCGTCGACACGCATCATCTCAAGGCTGAAAACGAGTTACTGAAAACGGATGCGATTCCGTCGATGCGGTCAGGCTTAATATTTGGTTTGTTCCTGTCCGGTGTGGCGCTTTTCGGTTTTTTAGGTCTGGGTTTAATGAGTTCAGAATACATGAGCGCAGGACTCATTTTTTGCGGACTTGTGATTGGGTTCTGCACGTGGGAGGCAGGGCTACTGGGTTTACGTCGAGTTCACCGCGACTTTACTCAATTGGGTCGTTATGTAGCGCAGAAGAAACACATCATTCATTTGCATCTTGGTGACAAAGCTGAGAAAGCAGCAAATAANGTGTTACTAAAACACCCTGCGATCACGTCTGTCCGAATGGGCTAGGGCATTTCGCGAGAAGAGATCAGCTTTGACCTAGTTCTTAGCTTCTAGTTCTTAGTTTGATCTCGAGAGACCGCTTTAGGAGAGTGGCCAAACCAACGCTTGTAAGCCTTGTAAAAGCCGCTCGTCTCTTTAAAGCCCAGATGCAAACTCAACGAAGACAGGTTCACTCCTCGATCTAGTTGTTTTGCTGCTTCCTCTTTTCTTATTTGATCGAACAAAGTTTTAAAATCGCTGCTCTCTTCTTTTAGCTTCCTGTAGAGCGTTTGTCTGCTCATTCCCAGCGAGGCGCTAATTAATTCCGCACTAACTGGTTCTGAGCTTTTGATTCTTTCTTCTATGCGTTTTTTTACTTTTTCTTGGGTCGAGCTTGTGCCTTGAATATCTGATAGTAGCTCTGAGGCTTTCGATTGAATTATCCCTTTCACTAACGAGTTGCTGCTGACG